>DATCUG010000420.1:0-13639 GCA_036567525.1 Streptosporangiaceae bacterium
AGTAATCGGTTGATCACGAGAGATCGGGCGGAGGCTGGCCGGGGCCGGGGGGGGCCGGCGGCCCCATTGAGCGGCAGTTAGGTGGCTAGCTGGGTGGCCAGGTCGGTTAGGCCGGTGGCCACGATCGTGTAGTCACCGGCCGGGGCCAGGTCCTGCTGCTGGGCCGGGCCGTACTCGGTGGGGCGGGGCACGAACGCGGTGGCCAGGCCCAGGCTGGCCGCCGCGGCCAGGTCGTCGTTGTGCGCCGCGACCAGCATCAGCCCGGCCGGGTCCAGGCTGAGCAGCTCGGCCGCGCCGAGGTAGGTCGCCGGATCGGGCTTGTACCGGCGGAACAGCTCAGCGCTGAAGATGACATCCCACGGCAGCCCGGCCCGGCGGGCCATGTTCACCAGCAGGGCCACGTTCCCGTTGGACATCGTGGCCAGCACATACCGCGACCGCAGCCGGGTCAGCCCGGCCACCGCGTCGGGCCACGGGTCGAGCCGGTGCCAGCACGTGTTCAGCCAGTCCAGATCGGCCGCGGGCAGGCCGGCCAGCCCGAACTCGCTGGCCAGCTCATCGAGCACCCGCCGGTGCAGGTCATCCAGCTTGGTCCAGGGCAGCTGCCCGCTCCGGACCAGGTCCATGGCCGGCCGGTAGCCGGCCCGCCACCGGTCCGCGAAGCCGGCCGCGTCCACCGCCAGGCCGGCCCGCGCGGCCACGGCCGTGACGTCGCGGATGACCCCGCCGCGCCAGTCCACCACGGTGCCGAACACATCGAACAGCAAAGCCCTGACCTGCTGTGCCACCACGCCTCCTCCCGGTGCCAGCGGGCTCGATAGGCCCACGCACCGGTACCAGCGTGGCACGCTGGGGGCATGACGGCAGCGGACCAGAAGGCAGGGCGGGGCGGGCCGGCGCCCGCCAGCCGGGTCCGGGCGGAGACCGTGCAGCGGCTGGAACGGGCCATGGGCTCGCTCGGCACCGCCGCGATGGCCTCGATGGACGAGCGCTTGTCCTGGTTCCGCTCGATGTCGGCGGAGAACCGGTCCTGGATCGGCCTGGTCGCCGAGGCGGGCATCGCCGCGTTCGTGGACTGGATCAAGCACCCCAGGCGCGGCCGCCCCTCAGTGGCGGTCGAAGTGTTCGGCACCGCGCCGCGCGAACTGGCCCGCGCGGTCACCCTGCAGCAGGCCGTGGAGATGGTCCGGGTGACGATCGACGTGGTGGAGGCCCGGGTCGACGAGCTGGCCGCCCCGGGGGGCGAAGCCGAGCTGCGCGAGGCGGTGCTCCGCTACACCCGGGAGATCGCGTTCGGCGCCGCCCAGGTCTACGCCCGGACCGCGGAGGCCCGCGGGGCCTGGGACGCCCGGCTGGAAGCCCTGGTGGTGGACTCGCTGGTGCGCGGCGAGATAGGCGAGGGCCTGCAGTCCTGGGCGTCCGCGCTGAACTGGTCGCACGCACCGGTGGCGGTGATCGTCGGGCACGCCGATGGCGGCGAGCCAGAAGGCGCGATCGAGGAGCTGCGCGCGATCGCCCGCCGGTCCCGGCTCGACCTGCTGGCCGGGGTGCACGGCGACCGGCTGGTGGTGGTGCTGGGCGGCACCGACGACCCGCTGGCCGCGGCCGGGCAGATGGCCGGCCGGTTCGCGCCCGGCCCGGTGGTGGTCGGCCCGCCCGTGGCCGACCTGCAAGCGGCGACGGTATCCGCGGCGGCGGCGCTGGCCGGGCTGCGGGCCGCCCCGGGCTGGCCTGACTCGCCCCGGCCGGTGCTGGCCACCGAGCTGCTACCGGAACGGGCCCTGGACGGCGACCCGCAGGCCCGCGACGAACTGATCCGCGACCTGTACGAGCCGCTGCGCCGGGGTGGTGCGGCGCTGCTCGAAACGGTGAGCACCTACCTGGAGCAAGGCTCCTCCCTGGAGGCCACGGCCAAACTGCTGTTCGTGCACCCCAATACGGTCCGGTACCGGCTGCGCCGGGTGACCGAAGTGACCGGGCTGATCCCGTCCGAGGGCCGGGCCGGTTTCACCCTGTGGGTCGCCATCGTGCTCGGCCACATCGCGCACAAGCGCACATAGCTTGTAGCGGATCGACAAACCCCGTGCCCCAAACTTCGTAGTCTTCTGTACCCATGTATCGGACTTCTACAGTGCAGGCTTGAAGGCATGCTCGTCATCACCGCCCCTGGCCAGGGCGCGCAAGCGCCTGGCTTCCTGTCCCCGTGGCTGGAACTGCCCGGTTTCGCCGGCCAGGTCCGCGCCTGGTCTGAGCTGATCGGTATCGACCTGATCCACTATGGGACGGCCGCCAGCGCGGACGAGATCCGGGACACCGCGGTGGCCCAGCCGCTCCTGGTGGCGGCCGCGATGGCCGCGGCCGGGGCACTGTCCGGCCGGCTGGACAGCGCCCGGGCCCAGCTCGGCGCGGTGGCCGGGCACAGCGTGGGCGAACTGGCGGCCGGTGCGATCGCGGGCGTGCTCAGCCCGGAGGACGCGATGCGCCTGGTCCGGGTGCGGGGCCAGGCCATGGCCGCGGCCGCGGCCGCGCAGCCCACCGGGATGACCGCGGTGCTCGGCGGGGACGAGACGGTGGTGCTGGGCGCCATCGAGACGCACGGGCTCACCCCCGCGAACATCAACGGCGCGGGCCAGATCGTGGCCGCCGGGACCATGGACCAGCTGGCCAAATTCGCCGCCGAACCGCCGGCCGGCGCCCGGCTCCGCCCGCTCCAGGTGGCGGGCGCCTTCCACACCGTGCACATGGCCCCGGCGGTGGAGGCGCTGCGCGCGGCCGCGGCCTCGGTGCAGGTCAGCGACCCAGCCGTGCGACTGCTGTCCAACCGGGACGGGGCCGTGGTCAGCTCCGGGGCCGACTGGCTGGAGCGGATCGTGACCCAGGTCAGCGCGCCGGTCCGGTGGGACCTGTGCATGCGCGAGATGGCCCGGCTGGGCGCGGGGGCGGTCATCGAGCTGCCACCGGCCGGCACGCTGACCGGGCTGGCCCGGCGGGGCCTGACCGGGGTGGCCCTGGGCAGCCTCAAGACCCCGGACGACCTGGCCGCCGCGCGCTCGCTGATCGCCGAGCACGGCACGGCTGGCCCGGAGCAGGCCGGGTAGCCGGGGACGGCCGGGTTGACCGGCCGCGTCGCGGGCACCTGAAGCCCACGCACCGATCTCGACAGAACCAATACCAGGCGGAACGGGAAGGAACATCGTGATGCGACTCGCCGAGGGCACGCCGGGTGCCCGGATTCTGGCGTTCGGCGGGTACCAGCCGACCCGGGTGGTCACCAACGACGAGATAGCGCAGACCGTGGACACCACGGACGAGTGGATCCGCAGCCGGGTCGGCATCGCCAGCCGCCGGATCGCCGGGCCGGACGAGACGGTGACCGACATGGCGGTCGCGGCGGGCGGCAAGGCGCTGGCCGCCAGTGGCCTCGGCCCGGCCGACATCGACCTGGTCATCGTGGCCACCTGCACACCCGAGGCACCCATCCCGAACGTGGCGGCCAGCGTGGCCACCCGGCTGGGCATCGCCGCCCCGGGCGCGTTCGACCTGAACGCCGCGTGCGCCGGGTTCTGTTACGCGCTGGGCACCGCCGCCGACGCGGTGCGCTCAGGCACCTCCCGGCACGTGCTGGTCATCGGGGCCGAGAAGCTGTCCCAGTGGGTGGACTGGACCGACCGGTCGACCTGCATCATCTTCGCCGACGGCGCCGGCGCCGCGGTGGTCGGCCCGGTTCCCGAGGCCGAGGCCGACGCGGGCCCGGGCATCGGCCCGGTGGTCTGGGGCAGCGACGGTGGGATGGCTGACAAGATCTTCATCAAGGACCGCCAGTCGTTCATCGTCCAGGAGGGCCAGGCGGTGTTCCGCTGGGCCACCACGGCGCTGCACCCGGTGGCCAAGCAGGCCTGCGAGCGGGCCGGGGTGGACCCGTCCGAGCTGGCCGCGTTCGTGCCGCACCAGGCCAACCTGCGGATCATCGAGGCCATCGCCAGGAAGATCGGCGCGCCGCAGGCCACGGTGGCCACCGACATCATCGACTCCGGCAACACGTCGTCGGCCTCGATCCCGCTGGCGCTGTCGGCCATGATCGAGCGCGGCGAGGTGGGCTCCGGCGCCGCTGTCCTGCTGCTCGGCTTCGGGGCGGGCATCAGCTATGCGGCGCAGGTGATCACGGTACCCTGACCGCGCCATGGCCCGCCGGCCGCTGGCCACGCGGGCCTGACCACCTACAACGAAGGAGAACACACCCAGATGGCTATGACTGACCAGGAAATCCTGGATGGCCTCGGCGAGATCGTCGACGAAGTGGCGGGCGTACCCGCCGACCAGGTCACCCCGGACAAGAGCTTCGTGGACGACCTGGACATCGACTCGCTGTCCATGGTCGAGATCGCGGTCGCCGCGCAGGACAAGTTCGGCGTCGAGATCCCGGACGACGAGCTGAAGAACCTCAAGACCGTGCAGGACGTCGTGAACTACGTCCACAACGCCGAGGTGTCAGCCTGAGCCAGCGCGGCGGCCGGCCGCGCCCCGCGCGCGGCCGGGCCCGCAGGCAGTACGGATAAGCACGTATTCAAGAGGAGCGATTTACAGTGCGGGCAGATCAACCACGCGTCGTCGTCACCGGGCTGGGCGCGACCACGCCGCTGGGCGGGGACGTCGCCTCGACCTGGGAATCGCTGCTGGCCGGCCGCAGCGGCGCGGTCCGGCTGCCCGACGACTGGAGCAATGTGCCGCTGCCGGTGCAGATCGCGGCGCCCGCCGCGGTCGACCCGGTCACGGTGCTGGAGCGCGTCCAGGCCCGGCGGATGGACCGCTGCGAGCAGTTCGCCACGGTGGCGGCCCGGGAGGCGTGGGCCGACGCCGGGTCCCCGGAGGTGGACCCGGACCGGCTGGCGGTGGTGATCGCCAGCGGCATCGGCGGCGTCGCCTCCACCATCGCCGCCTACGACACGATGAACGAGAAGGGCTGGCAGCGGCTGTCCCCGTTCACCGTGCCGATGCTGATGCCGAACGGCTCAGCGGGCTGGATCGCGATCGAGCTGGGCGCCCGGGCCGAGGTGCACACCCCGGTCAGCGCGTGTGCGTCCGGCGCCGAGGCCATCGGCTACGCGATCGAGCTGATCCGGGCCGGCCGGGCCGACGTGGTGGTGGCGGGCGGCACCGAGGCGGCCATCATCCCGCTGAACATCGCCGCGTTCGCGGCCATGCGCGCGCTGTCCACCCGCAACGACGAGCCGGAGCGGGCCTCCCGCCCGTTCGACAAGGGCCGGGACGGCTTCCTGCTCGGCGAGGGCGCCGGCGTGGTGATACTCGAATCGGCCGAGCACGCGGCCCGGCGCGGCGCGGCCGTGCACGCGGTCGCGGCCGGGGTGGGTTACTCGTCGGACGCGCACCACATCGCCCAGCCCGAGCCGGAAGGCATCGGGGGGGTCAAGGCGATGCAGCGGACGCTGGCCGACTCGGGCCTGGACGCCGAGCAGTTCGTGCACGTCAACGCGCACGCGACGTCCACTCCCGCGGGTGACGTGGTGGAGGGCCAGGCCATCGCCCGGGCGTTCGGCAGCGCCGCCGCCGGGATCGTGGTGTCGGCCACCAAGTCGATGACCGGGCACCTGCTCGGCGGGGCCGGTGCGGTCGAGTCGGTGGCCACCATCATGGCCTTGCGCGAGCATGTCGCGCCGCCGACCATCAACCTGGACGACCCGGAAGAGGACATCGGGGTCGACGTCGCCACCGAGCCGCGCAAGCTGGCCCCGCACACCAGCGCCCCGATGGCTGCGCTGAACAACTCGTTCGGTTTCGGCGGGGCCAACGTGGCCCTCGCGTTCACCACCGCCTGACCGCCGCCTGCCGTGACGCCCACCGACCGCCTGCTGATCGTCGAGCACGAACGCGACGCCCCGGCCGGGGTTCTCGGCCCGTGGGCCGGCCGCCGTGGCCTGGCCCTGGACACGGTCCGGCCGGCCGAGCACGACCCCCTGCCGGCCAGCCTGGACGGCTACGCGGGCCTGGTCGTGCTCGGCTCCGAGCAGACCGCGTTCGACGACTCGCTGCCCTGGCTGGCGGGCGAGCTGGACCTGCTGGCCCGGGCCATCGGCGGGTCGGTCCCGGTGCTGGGCATCTGCTTCGGCGGCCAGGTGCTGGCCCGCGCGCTGGGCGCCCGGCTGTACCGGCTGCCCGAACCGGAGATCGGCTGGGTGCCGGTCAGCAGCCAGCACCCCGGCCTGCCGGCCGGCCCATGGCTGGCCTGGCACCGCGATGCCTTCGAGCTGCCCCCGGGCGCCCGCGAGCTGGCCGCCGGCGGCGCCTCGGCCCAGGCGTTCAGTCACGGGCCACACGTGGGCGTGCAATTCCACCCGGAAGCGACCGAAGCCATCACCGAAGACTGGATGCGCGGGGTGATTCCGGCGGTCAGCCCGGCCCAGGCGGCCCAGCTGCGCGCGGGCTGGGCCGGCGCGGCTGCCCGCGCGGCCGCCGGCGCGGGCACGCTGTTTTCCGCCTGGCTGGACGGCGACCTGGCCACCGCCGGTAATAACCCCAGCTCAAATGCCACCGCGCTGCCCGCCCACTGAATCACAGCAAAAACCAGCAAAGTAGGTCAGATGTGCATGTCACCAGGCCTTACGGGTAAAGGTCTGCCCAGTAGTAAGTAATAGGAACTTCCGGCAACCGATTGCAAATTCTGCCCGATCGCCTCACCCACAGGCCGGGCCCGACGTAGCATCTACCACCTATGCCTCCTGACGACCGGCCGGAACGCCTGGCCCAGCAGACCGGAATCCCAGCCTCGCCAGCCAGCCCGGCCGCCGCTCCCACCGGGGCCGGAAACGGCCAGGCCGTCGTGACCGGAAACGGCCGCGGCACCGAGACCACGGCCCGGCCCAGCACCAGCGGCGCGGCCAGCCCGGCCACCGGGGTCTGGGCCACGATCACCAGCGGCCCGGCCAAGCTGGCCTTCGCCAGCTTCCTGATGCTGTTCGCCGAGCTGGCGCTGATCCGCTGGACGGCCGCGAACAACGTGTACGTGACCAACGCGACCAACTTCGTGCTGCTGGCCAGCTTCCTCGGCATCGGGGTCGGCTTCCTGAACGCCCGGTCCAGCCGCGACTTCGTCCGCTGGACACCGCTGGTGCTGCTCGCCCTGGTCGCGTTCGTGCTCGCCTTCCCGGTCATCCTGGCCTCGCTGTCCGGCCCGCATCCCTACCAGGGCCTGCGCGGCATGCCGGCGCTGCCCCGCCCGGTCAGCCTGGCCGTCGTGTTCGTGCTGAGCACGCTGGTGATGGCCGGCTTCGGCCAGGCCGTGGCCCGGCTGTTCGTCCAGTACCGCCCGCTGCGCGCGTACCGGCTGGACATCGCGGGCAGCATCCTCGGCATCGCGGTGTTCACCCTGCTGTCCTTCCTGGACGCACCGCCAGCGTTCTGGGGTGCGGTGGCCGCGGGCGGCCTGGTCGTGCTGCTGGGCGGCAAGTCGGCCCGCTGGTGGCAGCTGGCCGCGGCGGCCGTGGTGGTGGTGCTGCTCAGCATCGAGTCGGCCGCGCCCCACCAGACTTGGTCGCCGTACTACAAGCTGTCCGCGGTGGTGGCGGGCAAGGACTCCGGGCTGTATGTGACGGCCAACAACATCCCGTACCAGGCCGCACGCTCGCTGCCGGTGCTGCGCAGCGAGAAGAAGTTCTACTTCTACCCGTACCAGCACGTGCAGCGGTCGTCACTGAAGAACGTGCTGATCGTCGGCGCGGGCACCGGCAACGACGTGGCCGTGGCGCTGGCCCAGGGCGCGCAGCACGTGGACGCGGTCGAGATCGACCCGGTGCTGCTCGGCATCGGCCGGGCCGAGCACCCGAACCATCCGTACGACAGCCCGCGGGTGACCACGCACACCGATGACGGCCGCGCGTTCGTGCAGGACACCACCAGGAAGTACAACCTGATCCTGTTCGCGCTGCCCGACTCGCTGACCGCGGTGGCCGGCCAGTCCAGCATCCGGCTGGAGAGCTACCTGCTCACCGAGCAGTCAGTGCAGGCGGCCGCTAAGCATCTGGCCCCAGGCGGCACCATGGCGATGTACAACTACTACGCGCCATTCCTGCTCAACCGGTACGCCACTACCATGCAACAGGCCTTCCACCGCGCGCCGTGCGCCCAGGTCGGCCCGCCGCTGGGCGGCCGCCGGCTGGCCGTGCTGACCGACCGGCCGGACGGCCCGGTGCCTAACTGCAGCAGCGTGTGGCGCGGCGCCCGGATCGCCCCGGCCACCGACGACCACCCGTTCCCGTACCTGCACGCCAACTCGATCCCGTCCAGCTACCTGTGGATGCTGGGCCTGATCCTGCTCGCGTCGGTGCTGTTCGTCCGGGTCGGCGGCGGCTCGCTGCGCCGGATGGGCGGCTACCTGGACCTGGCCTTCATGGGCGCGGCGTTCATGCTGCTGGAGACGAAGAACATCGTCCAGTTCGCGCTGTTGTTCGGCACTACCTGGTTCGTCAACGCGCTGGTCACCGCGGCGATCCTGATCGCGGTGTACCTGGCGGTGGAGACCGCCCGGCTGGTCAGGCTGCCCCCGCCCTGGGTGCTCTACGCGGCGCTGATCGCGTCGCTGGTGCTCACCTGGCTGATACCGCAGCAGGACCTGGTCAGCCTGCCCATCGTGGCCCGGTTCCTGGCCGGTGCCGCGCTGGCCTTCGCGCCGGTCTACCTGGCGAACCTGATCTTCGCGCAGCGGTTCTCCGACGTGGAAACCACGGCCATCGCGTTCGCCGCCAACCTGCTCGGCGCCATGGTGGGCGGGGTGCTGGAGTACCTGGCCCTGATCACCGGGTACCGGTTCCTGCTCATCCTGGTGGGCGTGCTGTACGCGCTGGCCTTCCTGGTCCGGTTCCGCCGCGGACGGGCAACGCTCCAGCCTGCTTAACGCCAGTACCCGGGAATGGGGCAGGGCGGGCGGACGGTTGCTCGGGGTATGACAACCCCACTCGTCAAGCCGCTCTACACGGCCCGGGCCACCGCCACCGGGGGCCGGTCGGGACACGCCGTCACCGATGACGGCCAGGTCGACGTGCACCTGAAGCCGCCCAAGGAGATGGGCGGCCCGGGTGGTGGCACCAACCCGGAGCAGCTGTTCGCGACCGGGTACGCGGCCTGCTTCCAGAGCGCGCTGGCCGTGGTCGGCCGCCGCCAGGGGGTGAGCACCGAGGACTCCCTGGTCGAGGCGGACGTGACCCTCGGCACGATCGGTGGTGGCGGGTACGGCCTGGCCGTCACGATCAAGGTGTCGATTCCCGGGGTGCCCGCGGACACGGTGGCCGGACTGGCCGAAGCCGCGCACCGGGTATGCCCGTACTCCAACGCCACCCGTGGCAACATCGACGTCACCCTGGAAGCGAACTAGCTGGCGGCGGCCGGGATGTACCGGTAGGACGTGAGCACCGCGTCCCAGAACGCGGGCACGTCGATGGACATGGCCACCAGGGCGTTGCGGGTGTCGGCCGGGGCGCCGAAGTCGGTGACGGTCATCCCGGCCGTCCACTGGCCGGCCGTCTCCACCTCGACCCGGGCCGGCTGGCAGCCGAACAGGCCAGGCTCGGCCACCAGGGCCAGCGCCAGCACGTCGTGCACGGCCGGCCCGCTGGTCGCCGGGTCGCCGGTGCTGGCTTCGCCCTGGTAGCCGAGCAGCCCGGGCAGCAGCAGGTCCGTGGCCAGCCGGCCGAGCGGGCGCAGCCGTTCCTGCACGGCCGGGGTGGCCCGGGCCTGCAGCGTGACATCCAGCCCGACCATGGTGACCCGCCAGCCAGCCCGGAACGTGATCGCGGCCGCCTCGGGGTCGGCCCAGATGTTGAACTCGGCGGCCGGGGTCACGTTGCCCCGCCCGGAGGACCCGCCCATGATGACGAAGTCGCGGACCCAGCTGGCCAGCCGTGGCTCGCGCCGCACGGCCAGCGCGATGTTGGTCAGCGGGCCGGTGGCTACCAGGGTGATCTCCCCGGGTGCCGCGCTGATCTGCTCGACGAGGAAGTCAACCGCGAAGCCGCTGGCCGCCTCGCGCTGGGCCGGCGGCAGGGTGGCCGCGCCGAGCCCGGATTCCCCGTGTACGTCGCGGGCGTCGGCCACCGGCCGGAGCAGCGGCTGCGCGCTCCCGGCCACCACCGGCACGTCGGGCCGCCCGGCCAGTTCCAGCACGCTGAGCGCGTTGCCGGTCACCTTGCCCAGATCGACGTTCCCGCTGACCGTGGTGATCCCAGCCAGGTCCAGGCCGGGGTGGCCGCACGCGAACACGATGGCCAGCGCGTCGTCGATCCCGGGGTCGCAGTCCAATATCACCCGGGTTGGCAGGGATTGGCTCACGAACCCAATGGTAGAGATCAGCCGGTCGCGTGCAGCCAGCGGACCGGTGCGCCCTCCGCCGCGCACCGGAACGGCTCAAGCTCGGCGTCCCACGGCCGGCCCAGCAGCCGGTCCAGTTCATCTTCCAGCGTGGTGCTGCTGGCCGCGGCTATCCCCGAGCGCGCCCCGGCCGCCACCGTCATGGCCGCCAGCAGCCGGTTCTCCGGGATCATGATGTCCCCGTTGGCGCTGGTCACGGCCGAAAACGTGCCGAGTGCGGGGGTGTAGCTGTAGCGCACCGCGTCGCAGCCCGGGCTGGCTTCCTCGGTGACCTCGAAGCGCAGCCGGTTCCAGCCGGCCAGCGCGGACGCGATAGCGCCCGCCGTGCCCGGCCGGGCCTGCCAGCTCAGCTCGCCGCGGACCGACCCGGGCGCGGCTGGCTGGCCCACCCAGGACAGGTCGACGGGCACGCCGACCACCCCCGCCACCGCCCACTCGATGTGCGGGCACAGCGCCGGGGGTGCCGAATGGATCTGAAGCACACCATTAACAGACACCAGACCTCCCTGCGAGCGACCGAGGTGCGTCTTCCCCAACGACCTCGCCCACCGCATTGCCGGTCCGGCGTCAGGAACAGCATATGCGCGTTCCCGCGAGAAATTCTGCCGCACTGACCAGCGAAGCACCAGGGCACCAGCCGATCTCGGCAATCTTTGTGCACAGAAATCGCCCAGACGGGGCTCTAACACCGCACGGTTGAGACGTGATGTAGTGGGTGGGTGACCCAGCAGGACGTGATCGGCCTGTTATTCACCGCCGAAATGTACGGCGTGCAACTCGACTTGTTAGCGGCCCGGCTCGATATCAGCCTGCCTGCGGCCCGGGCTACCGCGGCCCGCTGGCGGCAGCGAGGTTACGCGGACTCGGCTCAGCTCGGCCCGGGTGGCCGCTGGGTGTGGCTGACCCAGGCCGGGCTGGCCGCCTGCGGGCTGCCCTACCGGGCGGGCGCGCCCGCGCTGGCCCGGCTGGCTCACCTGCGCGCGGTGACCGCGGTCCGGCTGGCCCTGGAGGCGGCCCCCAGTTATGCCGCGGGCGGCGGGTACTGGCGCAGCGAACGGCGGCTGCGGGCCCGGATGGGCAGCCGGGTCCCGCTCCGCGAGCACCTGCCCGACGGCGAGGTGCACTGGCCGGACAGCACCCCGGAGCGGCCAGAGACGGTGCCCTGGGCCGGTGAGTGCTGGGCCATCGAAGCCGAGCTCACCCGCAAGACGGTGTCCCGCACCGCCGCCATCATGACCGAGATCCTGACCCGGACCGGCGATTACGGCTGCCTGGCCGCCGACGTCCGGGTGCCGGGCCGCCCACCGCGGCACACCCGGGTGCTGTACCTGTGCTCCCCGGCGGCCCGGCCGGTGGTGCTGCGCGCCCGCACTGCGCTCCCGGCCAGCCTGGCCGCCCGGGTCGAGATACGAGGTCTCCCAGCCAGCGCAGCGGGTGAACACCGCCGCCGCACCCGCCCCGGGCAGCAGGTGCTGACGTGATCACCCGGTACCTCGGCTTTCTGGCCCTGCGTGCGGCGGTCCGCGCGCTGGGCCGGGTGATCAGCGTGGCAGTTAGCGTTGGGCTGCTGGTGCTCGTCTTGCCGGTGACGTTGGCGGGCAGCTATGCGGTGACCCTGGCCTGGTTCCTGGGCTGGCCACCACGGCAGCTGTACCGGGCCGCGGCGTGGTGCCTGCCGATGCTGGCCGCCTGGCTGGGCGCGCTGGCCGCGGCGGGTGATTCCTGGGGCCAGCTGGCCGCCGCGCCGTGGACCGCCTGGCTGGACATGTGGCACGACCTGGCCGCCGGGCGGTACGCGCTGGCCGCGGTCACCGTCGCCCCGGCCGCGATCCCGCTCGGCCTGCTGGCCGGCGGGCTGGCCTGGTCGTACCGGATCTACACGCTGGAGACCGGCAGCGGCGGGCTGAGCCCAGGCGCGCCGGCCGCGTTCGACCGGCGGCAGTGGCGGCATCAGGTGCGCACCGCCCGGGCCCGGATCAGCGCCCCGGGCGCGGTGCCGCTGCTGCGCCGGGACGGCAGCGTGGTGGCCGGGGCCACCATCCGCACCGTACGGCACCGGCCGCTGCCGCTGACCGCGATCCCCTACCCGCGGCTGCGCTCGCACCAGGTGGTGATCGGCACCACCGGGACCGGGAAGACCACGCTCCTGTTACGGCTGTGGGCTGGGTTCATCCGGCGCGGCATGCACCAGTACGGGACCGGTTCCGGGGGCCGCCCGCTGCTGGTGGTGATCGACTGCAAGGGTGGCGCCGACTCCCGGCGGATCGCCGACCGGGCCCGCCGGGTGCTCCGCGGCGCGGGCGCGGCGGCCACCGCGATCTGGCCGGACGAGGCCAGGCTGTCGCTGTGGGCGCTGCCGCCCGCCCAGCTGATCAGCACCCTGTCGGACATGATCGAGCACGGCACCGGCGGCGCCGCCTACTACGCCGACGTGCTGGAGGAGATCGTCCGGCTGGCCGTGACCGCGCCGTGCGGGCCGCCGGCCAGCGCGGCCGACTTCCTGGCCCGGCTGGACCCGGAGTGGCTGCGCCTGGCCTACGCGGCCAGCCCGGACCCGGCCCCGGCCGCGCTGCTCGGCAGCGCGTCGCGGCACGTCACCGATGTGGCGTTACGGTTCCGCACCCTGCTGCGCCGGCTGGGCGATGGGCTGGACGGGCCAGGCAGCTTCGGCGACGCCGACGCCTGGTACTGCATCCTGGAGGGCACCGCCGAGATCACCGTGGCCGAGGCGCAGGCCCGGGCCCTGGTCGACCTGCTGGCCTGGTATGCGGCCCAGCCGGCCGGGCCGCGCCGGGAGATCCTGCTGGCGGTGGACGAGTTCAGCGCGGTATCCCGGCGGCTGCCCATCTGGCAGCTGTACGAGCGGGCCCGCTCGCTGGGCCTGGCCGTGCAGGTGTCCGCGCAGTCCTGGCAGGGCCTGGCCGCCGACGAGGACGAGCGGTACCGGGTGGCCAGCACCGCGGACGGCGGGATCTGGCTGCTCCGCACGCCGTACCCGGAACCGGTGGCCGCGCTGGCCGGCACCCGGCGGGTAGTGGACACCACGCGCCGCCTGCTCGGCGTGCCGCTGTGGGCGCACGAAGGGCTGTCCCGGGCCGAGGGCACGCCGGTGGTGGACGCTGAGCTGATCCGCGGCTTGGCCGTCGGCCAGGCCGCCTACATCTACCGGGGTGGCGTCAGCTACGTCCAGGTCAAGCGGCTGGTGGCCGGGCCCGCCCAGCTCGGCCCGGCCCCGGTGACCACGGCCCCCGCCGCCGCGGCGGCC
>DATCUG010000421.1:0-8050 GCA_036567525.1 Streptosporangiaceae bacterium
CCAGCTCGCTCTGCTCCGCCATCACCCCCGCAGGCTAACGCTCCCCGGCCGCGAGCCGACAGTCAGCGAACCCCCCGCCACCTCACTGGCCACACCAGAATCGTCGGCACCGGCCTCGACGGCCTCGTTGGCCACCTTTCACCCCGATGTCGCGGGTCGATTCGGATAAAAGAGGCAAATCGCCGTCATCTGGGGTGACATGTGGCTTGTAGCAGGTATCTGGGGTGACATGTGGGCCCGGGTCGAGATGGACCTGGCCTGCCCGGCCGGCCGCGGTGGTGGGGTGCCGTTTCGGGTGTGTTTTCAGTTGGGTAAAGTCGTATTCGTGGGGCGATGATCGTGTGCGCTTTGGCTAAGGTCGGCCTGGTCCCTTACCGTTTCGTTAGCGGGACATAACTTTTTGCCCGGGCCTAACGCGGCTTTTATCCATTTATCTGCCTTAGTGACCGGATTGGCAATGGATGGCCGTACCGGTGCTTAGGTTAAGAAACTTTTAAAATTACTGTCTTGCTGCGAAGTACCTAAGTGACCACAACAACGGATGTACCGTGCTGCTCGGAGAGGAACGCGGCATGTCCGTTACGCAATCCCGTCGCGGCAACGCAAGCGGCTACGAGGTCGTCCACCGCAGCCGGGAGTTCAGGACGTTGCGGCGCCGCTTTGCCTCGTTCGTGGTCCCGGTCACCGTGCTATTCATCGGCTGGTACTTCCTGTTCGTGCTGGTCGCGGTGTTCGCGCCGGGATTCATGCGGACCAGCGTGGCCGGCGACGTGAACGTCGGCCTGTGCTTCGGCGTGCTGGAGTTCGTCTCCACGTTCGCCATCACCATGGGCTACAACCGCTGGGCGCGGCGCAGACTCGACCCGCTGGCCGGGCGGCTACGGCAACGGCTGGACTCAGGCCGAGGGCGGTGACCGGGATGGCGGCGCCGGGGGCACTGGCGGCCGAGGTCATCGGCAGGCCAGGGATCAACCTCGCGATCTTCGCCTGCTTCGTCCTGGTGACCCTGATCATCGCGGTCCGGGTGGCCGGGAAGAACCGGACCACCACCGACTACTACGCGGGCGGGCGGGCGTTCACCGGGCCGCAGAACGGCATCGCGATCGGCGGTGACTACCTGTCGGCCGCCTCGTTCCTGGGCATCGCGGGGGCCATTGCCCTGGACGGCTACGACGGCTTCCTGTATTCCATCGGCTTCCTGGTGTCCTGGCTGGTCGTCCTGCTGCTGGTGGCCGGGCCGCTGCGGAACGCCGGCCGCTACACCACGGGCGACGTGCTCGACCTGCGGCTGCACAATGTCCCGGTGCGCGCGGCGGCCGCCGTGTCCGCCCTGACCATCAGCCTGTTCTACCTGCTGGCCCAGATGGCCGGGGCGGGAGCGCTGGTCAGCCTGCTGCTCGGGGTGAACAGCACCCGCGGCCAGGACATCACGATCGCGGCCGTCGGGCTGCTGATGATCTTCTACGTGCTGGTCGGCGGGATGAAAGGCACCACCTGGGTGCAGATCGTGAAGGCGGTGCTGCTGGCCGCCGGAGCCGCGCTGATCACCGCGTGGGTGCTGGACCGGGCCGGGTTCAGCCTGCCCACCCTGCTGCACGACGCGGCCGCGGCCAGCCCGGCCGGGAACGCCGTGCTCGGCCCGGGCCTGGAATACGGGGCCAGCACCGCGGCCAAGTTCAGCTTCATCTCGCTGGCGCTGGCCCTGATCCTGGGCACGGCCGGGCTGCCGCACGTGCTGATGCGGCTGTACACCGTGCCGAACGCCCAGGAGGCCCGGCGCAGCATCGTCTGGACGGTGTGGCTGGTCGGGCTGTTCTACCTGGCCACCCTGGTGCTCGGCTTCGGCGCGATGTGGCTGGTCGGGGACAGGGCGATCGAGGGCGCCCCGGGCAAGGCGGACTCGGCGGTGCCGCTGCTGGCCTTCCGGCTGGGCGGGACGCTGCTGCTGGCCACGGTGGCGGCGGTCGCCTTCGCCACCATCCTGGCCGTGGTGGCGGGCCTGACCATCACGGCCAGCGCCTCGTTCGCACACGACGTGTTCGCCAACATGATGCGCCGCGGCGACGTGGCACCGGGCGAGGAGGTCCGGGTGGCCCGGATCACCGCGGTGGTGATCGGCATCGTCGCGGTGATCGGCGGCATGTACGCCAAGAACCTGGACGTGGCGTTCCTGGTCGCGCTGGCCTTCGCGGTGGCGGCGTCGGCCAACCTGCCGTCGATCATTTACTCGCTGTTCTGGCCGCGGTTCACCGCGCGCGGCGCGCTGTGCAGCATCTATGGCGGGCTGATCAGCTCGGTCGGCCTGATCATTTTCTCCCCGGTCGTGTCCGGCCAGGTGGACCCGGCCACCGGCGCCAGCCTGTCGCTGATCGCCGACACCCACATCAACTTCGCGTTCTTCCCGCTGGACAACCCGGGCATCGTGTCCATCCCGCTGGCTTTCTTCCTCGGCTGGCTCGGTTCGGTGACCGACCGGCAGCCCAGTGACCCAGCGCGGTTCGCTCGGATCCAGGTGCGCGCCCTCACTGGGGTGGGCGCCGAGCGGGGCAGCCACGGCTGAGGCAAGATGGCACCGGCCCCCAGTACCGGGCGGCCAGCGGGGCAGCGGTAGCCGGAAGGGGAATTGGCCATGATGGGCGACCTGACCCAGAGCACATCGATTGCCCCGCCCGAGCCGGGGGTGCTGCAGGCGATCCGGCCGTCGGCGGCCCGGCTGACCCGGCTCGAGGACGCGTTCGCCGAGCAACTGCACTACGAGGTCAGCAGCCTCATCCCGGACCTGCCCAGCGAGCTGTCCGATGACGACTGGTCGTTCTGCCAGCGAACGGTGCAGGCGCTGCTGTGGGGGGCGCTGACCGATGAGCCGGCCCAGGTGGTGGCCGGTGCGCTGCGCCGGCTCGGCGCGGTCAACGAGCTGGCCGGCTTCCCCCGGACGCAGTACCTGAGCCTGGCCCATGCGCTGCTGCGCGCGGTGCGCGAACTGGCCGGCGACGAGTGGTCCACCACGCTGGGCTCGGCGTGGATCAGTTACTTCCAGTGGATCCAGGGGCACCTGGTGACCGGCGCCCAGGAGGCGCCACGGCCCACCCCACGGCCCGTTCCAGGGCCGGCGTCACGGCCGGCCCGGCCCGCGGATCCGCCGCCGGGCGGGCTGCCCCAGCTGACCGGCGGCGAAGCCGACCAGGAGTCGGTGGCGGGCCTGCTCGACGACGAGGACGACGACGAGGACACCGGCTACGGCCAGATCATGGTCTCGATGACCCGGGGCGTCCGGCGGGACCCGCCGCCGCACCCGGAGTAAGCCGGGCCAGCCGCCGCCCGTCCGCGCCGGGCGGGCGCGAAGCTTTCACGCTCACCGCCCGCGCCGGGTGCCGCTGACCTGCGCCGCGGCTGGAGCGGACGGCACCCGCCTTGCCGGGCAGGCGGCGGCCGGGGGACGGTGACCGGGCCATCGGTGGCAGCAGCGACCTCACCCGGAGGCGGTCATGTCCAGGAACACACGGCGCCGCCGGATCTGGCGCGCCCCGGTTCTCGCGGTCACGTTCCTCGGTGGCGTCGTCATGCTGCTGGCCACCCAGCTGCCTGCCAGCGCGATCGACGTGTCCGGCACGCCGTCGCCGGTGACCGGGAACGCGACGTGGTTCACCGGGCTGGGCTCGCCGTACGGCGGCTGCGGCCTGCCGCAGGCCGCCCTGGACAGCCAGAACTTCCTCGCGCTCAACGTGCAGAATTCCCCCGGCGTGTACAGCAACCTGCCGCGGCCCATCCCGGCCGCGGATGCCAGCGAGATCGGCATGTTCGACAACGGGCTGAACTGCGGCCGCTGGGTCCAGGTGACCATCGGCAACTACTGCACCGGGGTCAACGACGGCGCGCCGAACGAGCCGTTCTGCCGGAACGGCTCCTGGACCGGCGACCAGTACAACGGCGCGACGCTGGACTTCGTCGTCGCGGACAGCTGCGACGACGGCAACGCGTGGTGCAAGGACGACCCGTATCACGTGGACCTGGCCCAGGCTTCGCTGAACCAGTTCGTGCTTAACGGCCAGCCAGTCGGCAACATGTACCCCGATCACTGGAACAACCGCCAGGTGAGCTGGCAGTTCATCGCCGCACCGAACTACACCGGGGACATCAGCATCGGCGCGATCCAGGGCGCGCAGACGTACTGGCCGGCCATCGCCATCTCGCACCTGCCGAACGGGATCCACGGCGTGCAGTACTACGCCAACGGGACCTGGTCGGACGCGCAGATGGACTCGGACATGGGCGACGACTACATCATCGCGCCCACCACCGGGGCCGGGACGCCGGGCACCCAGTACCAGATCCGGGTCATCGACGCCGCCGGCAACCTGGTCAACGGCGGCGAGGTGTACAGCTTCACACTGCCCGCGGGCTGCACCAATGGCTGCCCGGCGGCCTACACACCGGTCAGCTACACCACGTCGGGCGGTGGGGGCGGCACGTCCACCAGCTCGCCGAGCCCCAGCCCGACCAGCACGACCAGCAGCCCCAGCCCGTCCCCCAGCCCGACCAGCACCTCGCAGCCGGCCGGCGGGTGCACGCTGACCTCGGCGGTGACCAGCTCGTGGCCCGGCGGCTACCAGCTCCAGCTCACGGTGGCCAACCAGGGCAAGGGACCGAGCAGCAACTGGACCGCCGGCTTCTCGTTCGCCGACACCGCCGAGTCGGTGACCAGCTCGTGGAACGCCACGGTCAGCCAGTCCGGCCAGCGGGTCACCGCGAGCAGCGAGAGCTACAACGGCGCCATCCCGGTGGGCGGGTCGGCCACCTGGGGCATGGTGGTCACCGGCAGCAACCCGGTGCTGTCCGGGCTGACCTGCTCACTTAGCTGACGCGGAGTAGAACAGGGCGTTGGCGCTCCGGTCGGTGGCGACGCAGGAGTTCACCGCCACGCAGTCGATCCGGTTCAGCCCGGTCGCGTCCACCGCGGAGGGGGTGGTCCAGTGGTCGCCGCCGTAGGTGGCCACCCCGGCGCCGCCGGCCGCCAGGCAGGTGCCCACGGCCGGGCAGGACACGGCGGCCGCGGTGAAGCCGAGCGGCTGGGCCGTCCAGTGCCCGGCGGAGAACTGGACCGCGTCCCCGGCCGAGTCCACCGCCATGCAGAACCCGTCGCTGGGACAGGACACCGAGACCAGGTCGTGCCCGCTGTCCACGGTGGCCGGCCCGGTCCACGAGACGCCGTTGAAGCTGTACACGTCACCGCCCGCGCCGACCGCGACACAGACGGTGCGGCTGGCACAGGACACCGAGTTCAGCGCCTGGCCGCTGGGCGCGATGGTCTGCTGTGACCAGCCACCCGCCGGGCCCGCATAGGTGAAGGCTTGGCCGATCGTGTCCACGGCCAGGCAGAAATCCGCGCTGGTGCAGGACGCGCTGGTCACCGTGCCGGACCCGGTGCCGATCGGCGCCGGGGTGCTCCAGGTGCCGTCGCTGAGCACCATGGACAGCCCCTGGGAGTCGATGGTCAGGCAGGACCGGGCGGTCGGGCAGGACAGGGCGACCAGGCCACCGTTCGGATCGGTGACCGCGACCGGCCAGTCCCCGGCGGAGTGCAGGGCCAGCACCGCGCCCGCGCTGTCCGCCGCGTAGCAGCCGCCGCGCGGCGCGCAGGACAGGCCGGTGATGGCGGTGCGGCTGGCCAGCGTCTGCGGGTCGATGGCGACCGGGGTGGTCCACTGGGCCACCGCCTGGGTGGCCGCGCCGGTCTGGGCGGGCGACGCCGACGTGGGCTGGCCAGAGTGGCCCGTGCTGGCCGCTCCGGCCCCGTTGTGCATGACGGCGAGGGTGCCGGTGACGCCGGTGATGCCGAGGATGGCCGCGGCGGCCAGGCCGACCAGCATCCTGGTCCGGCTCGGCCGCCGGTAGCGCAGCTCCTCCAGCGCGCTGCTGCTCAGCACCGGGCCGGGCTTGGCGCCCGGGCGCTGGTCGTACCAGCCGGGGCCAGCCGGTGGCAGGTCCCGGCCGGTGTCCTCCGGCAGGCCGATGTCGTCCGCGGGGGCGTGCGGTGGCGCGCTGAGCGTGGCCGGGAAGGATCCGGTGGCGTAATCGGGAATGCTGGGCTCGGCGGCCAGCGCATCGATGTATTCGGCGAAGGATCCGGTGGTGTAGTCGGCGGCGTATTCGGTCCCTGACGCACCGCCGGATAGCTGGTCAGCGGCCACGCCCGCCTGCACCTGGGCACCGCAGGTCGCGCAGTACTCAGCCCCCAGGGAATTGGCATGCCCGTTAACGCAACTCCACACCGGTCCCCGCCTTCAATCGGCCGCTCAGCCTGCCCTGCCAGCCAGCCCGCCCTGCCAGCTTGCCGAAGCTTAGGCCACTTCCGTCCCGGTTGGAGACCGCTTGCCCAAGGCGATATTCAGCTGTTTGAACCGAGCTGCCACAGGTGCGGATCGGCCCAGTGGCCGGTGATCACGGTGTCCGGATCGGTGCCGCGCAACGCGGCGAAGCGCGCGGCCAGCAACTGGACCCGCACCGTCATCGGGAACTGGGCCAGCACCGGCGAGAGGCCATCCCTGGCGGCCTCCAGCGCGGCGACCGGGATTCCCTCGGCGACGGCCGCGGCGCCGACCGCCGCGGTCAGCCCGTCCGGGTCGGCTCCGGGTTCCAGCAGCAGCACGCCGTCGGCCGCGGTGCACGGCACGGCCGAACCGTGCAGGAACAGTTCGGTGTCGAAGCCCTCGGCCAGCATCCGGGCGCCCTCGCGGAGCTTCAGCGCGCCTTCCCGGGCGGTGATCCCCCACGGCCCGCAGCCGACGATGGCCAGGCTGCGCGCGGGCACCGGGACGCCGTCGATACCGGGATCGGCCAGCACGTCGCTGACCTGGGCGGCGGCCCGGCGCAGCGCCTCGGGTGAGCCGTCCGCGGCACCAGCGTGGCCGGCCAGCCGGGCCAGCACGGCGACCGCGGCGGTGTAGCTGACCGTGTAGGTCTCGGCTTCCTCCTTGGCCACCGTGTGGATGGCCTCCGGCCAGTCCACCTGGGTTCCGGTGATGGACAGCACCGGGACCCCGGCGGCCAGCGCGGCCGCCCGGGCCGAGATCGCGTAGGCCGTCTCCCCGGTGTGCGTGATGACGATGAGCGCGTCGCCTGGTTGCGGGCCCGGGCTCCACCGGGCCCAGGTGGCGGCGGGATACCAGCGGGCGTCCAGGCCGGCCTGCTGGAGCAGCAGCGTGCCCAGTTCGGCGGCGTGCTGGCTGGTGCCGGTCCCGATCAGGATGACCCGGCGGGCCGCGGTCAGCGTGGCCGCCGGGCCGGCCAGGTCGAGCCCGGCCAGCCGGTCCAGCACCCCGGCCTGCTGGCCGATCATGCGGTGCAGTGCGTTGTCCGTCATGCGCTCCCCCTATGTTGGCCAGCCAGGTACGGGCAGCGGAGTAATGTTCGGGCGGTGGTCTTGAACCCGCCGGCCTATAGCTGTCCTGATGACCACAGTGACCTTACCGGGCTGGTCACCGAGGCACTCAGCGGCGATGGCCTGGCCGTGGCCCGGTTCGCCCGGGCCGCCTTCCGGCTCCCAGCGCGCAAGCACGCCGCCGCGGCGCCACAGCCGTTCGAGGTCATCGTGACCTGCCCCGGGCCAGCCGGCCACCCGCGGCCGCATCAGCTCACCTGCACCGGGAGCTACCAGCCGTGACGACCGAGCCAGTACGGCCGGTCAGCCAGGCGGACCGGACCTGGGCCACGCTGGGCAATGAGCTGACGCCGGCCAAGTCGCTGCAGCGGATGGACACCGCGACGGACCGGGTGGTGCGCACGGTGACCATCATCGGCACGCTGCTCGGCGGGTTCGGCGTGTTCGGCGCGACCAAACCGACGGTCAGCGGCCCGGCCCGGTGGATCACCGTCGGCGCGGTGGTGTGCGCGGCGGCCGCGGTGGCCCGCGCGCTGGCCGACCCGGGCGGCCACGTTCCTGCTGCTGGTGGCAGCGGTGCTGGCCGGCGCGGCCGCGGTGGTGGCGCTGGCCACGGCCACGCCGGACGAGCCGACGGTCGCGGTCACCCGGGCCCTCGATCACGCCGCCCCG
>DATCUG010000422.1:0-6805 GCA_036567525.1 Streptosporangiaceae bacterium
TGGCGACCCCGCCGCTGTCGGCGGGCTGCCTGGCCGGGGTCACCCGGGCGCTGGTCGTGGAGTGGGCCGGGGCGGCCGAGGAAGACCTGCCGCTGGCCGCGCTGGCCAGCGCGGAGGAGGCGTTCCTGACCGGGACGACGCGTGATGTCCAGCCGATCCGGCTGGTGGATGGGGTACCGCTGCCCGCTGTGCCCGGCCCGCTGACCGGCAAGGCGGCCGAGATCTTCGCCGCCCGCGCCGCCGAGACCCCGGACCCGTAAACCCGGGGATCTGCTCAGTCGCGGCGGAGCAGTGCGTCCAGCTCGCCGTCCAGGTTGATGAACTCGCCCTCCCGGCCCGCCGGGATGACCTGGAAGGTGCGCAGCAGGAACCCGGCCAGCGCGGTCAGCGGGGCCTCGAAGTGCGCCTGGCCGAACGGCGAGGACAGCGAGATGTTCAGCACCCGCTGCCCGGTGGGTGTGTCGGCCGGCCACACCCGCACGTCGCCATCGCCCGCAGGCTCGGTCATCCCGCCCGCCAGCAGATCGCGGGCGAAGATCCACTCAACTGGCTCGTCCATCCCGACATGAAAGGCCATGCGGATGGCATACGGGTCCTCAGCACGGTAATGAAGACTCGCCGTGAGCGGAACGCCATCGTGTTCTGGAACCACGAGTCTGAGGCCGAGCTCGGCTGCGACGGTGTTGCTGCTGTTCATTGCCTCGCCAAACCTTTGCCTTGTCTGATCCCGGGAACGCCGGGCTTCATCCATCCAGCGCTGCCGTCTCACAGGGTGACAGGGCACGCAGGCACGAAGTCTTCTCCAGGAGGATTCCGCGAACGCTGCCGCAACTAACCTCGGTCACCACGCACCAAACCGGCCGTGACCAGGGCAAACGCTTCTCGGGACTCAACGCAATCATGTCTCAGCCCTGTTCCTGGGACCAGGAACAACACGCTGTGATCTCGGTCTCAGTAGGGTCACGGCAGCAATTTGGCAGCGCATCACGTGCGCACCTCCGGTTATGCGTTCAGATAGCGAACAGTCGTGCTTTGTCCGAGCGGGAAGCATACAGGCTTACCACAGGCCCGCACTACCCCAGCTAGCTCTACTTTCTCGCACAGCAGACGCAATCTCGGCAATAACGGACTTATTACGTGAGTAACGAATATTTGTCTTGAATAGGACAGCCAGATGGCCAGCCGGTGGCCACTCCGGTTTGCGGTCCGGCCGTGGCCAGGGTTGCGGTCCGGCGGCCAGACCGCCCGCCGCAGCCGGGGCTGGGCCGCCACGGGACGCCCGCGGATACGCTAGTCTGTGTTCGCCCGCCAGCGGTCGCCCGTACAACGGCCCGGCCAGCTGGGGGGCGCCACCCCGGGCGATTGGCTCAGCGGGAGAGCGCCTCGTTCACACCGAGGAGGTCACTGGTTCGATCCCAGTATCGCCCACTCAGGTCAGAGACCGGTTCCGGACGCGGAACCGGTCTTTTTCATTGCCCGGCCGGGAGCGCCGGCTGTCCGCAAGCGGCGTGCATAAGGCCAGGCAGCGGGGGTAGCAGCGGGGCTTCTACGTCAGCAGAGCGAAAAAGGGATCTGACATGTGGCTCCTCCTGACCGGCCGGGTGCGGACGTGGCTGTTTATCGCAGTCGCGCTGCCGACGGCCCGGATGCTTGTCCATCGCATTGCGGTCTACGCCGACGATCACGACGCCCGGTCGGCCCGGCTGCTCCGCCGGGCCGACTCGGCGATGACCACGGTGACCCAGCGGACCGGGCGGAAGACCAGACGTGACTGACACGATCATCTTCGACGTGGACGGCACGCTGGTGGACAGCAACTATCAGAACGCGCTGGCCTGGTACCGGGCGTTCCGCTGGTACCACATCACGGTGCCGGTCTGGCAGATCCACCGCGCCATCGGCATGGGCGGCGACCAGCTGGTCAGCCACGTCGCCGGGCAGGAAACGGAAGACCAGCACGGCGACGCGCTCCGGGCGGCCTGGCGCGAGGAGTTCGACCCGGTGCTGCCCGAGATCGCCGCGTTCGCCGACGCCGTCCCGTTGCTCACCGCGGTCAAGGACCGCGGGCTGACTTTGGTGCTGGCCAGTTCCGGGGCACCGGACCACGTCGAGGCGTACCTGGACCTGATCGACGGGCACCGGCTGGCCGACGAGTGGACCACCGCCAAAGACGTCCAGGCCACCAAACCCGCCCCGGACCTGGTCCAGGCGGCGCTGGACAAGGGGCACGCGGCCGAGGCGGTCATGATCGGCGATTCCACCTGGGACGCCAAGGCGGCGCGCAAGCTCGGCGTGCCGACCTACACGGTGCGCACCGGGGGCTTCTCCGCCGAGGAACTGAGCGCGGCCGGGGCGGCCGCCGTCTACGACTCGCTGGCCGCGCTGCAGGCCGACCTGGACCGCATCACCGCACCGGGCTGAGCTGCTGGCCGGTGGCACTCCGGGGCGCCACCGGCCAGCCCGGCCCCGCTCACGGCCCGGTCAGCCGCCCGCCATCGCGCCGACGATCAGGTACGGCTCCGTGCCCGCGGCCACCGGCTCCGGCAGCGGATCGTCCGGCGCCTCGTGGGACAGGTCCTCCTGGCAAGCGAAGAACCGGACGAACGCCCGGCGCTTACCGCTGCGCTGATCGCGGATCGTGCCGCGCAGCATCGGATAACTGGCCTCCAGCGCGTCCAGCACCGTCCGCTGGGTGACCTTGCCGGTCACCTGGACCTGCACTTCCCCGTCCACCCGGGCCAGCACCCGCAGGTGGGCCGGGAGCACAACCCGGATCATGGCAGTGTCTGCACCTCCACGGACAGCACCGGGGGCAGGTCCCGGACGATAGGTGCCCAGTTGTCGCCGGCGTCGGCCGACGCGTACACCTGGCCGCCGGTGGTGCCGAAATACACCCCGCACGAGTCCAGCGAGTCGACCGCCATGGCGTCCCGGAGCACGTTCACGTAGCAGTCCCGCTGCGGCAGGCCGGCCGTCAGCGGCTCCCATTCGTTCCCGCCCGTCTTCGAGCGGTATACCCGCAGCTTCCCCTCCGGCGGGAAATGGTGCGAGTCACTGGTGATCGGCACCACGTAAATGGTGTCCGGCTCGTGCGCGTGCACGTCGATCGGGAAGCCGAAATCGGTCGGCAGGTTCCCGCTCACCTCGTGCCACGAATCGCCCGCGTCGTCGCTGCGCATCACATCCCAGTGCTTCTGCATGTACAGCACGGACGGCCGGTCCGGGTGCTGCGCGATCCGGTGCACACAGTGCCCGACCTCGGCCGCCGGGTCCGGGATGCCTTCCGACTTCAGGCCCTGGTTGACCGGCTGCCAGCTCTCGCCCCCGTCCTCGGACCGGAACGCGCCCGCGGCCGAGATGGCGGCGAACATCCGGCCCGGCGCGGACCGGTCCAGGATGATCGTGTGCAGGCACATGCCGCCGGCACCGGGCTGCCAGGACGGCCCGGACCGGTGGGTGCGCAGCCCGGGCAGCTCGTGCCAGGACTGCCCGCCGTCGGTGGTCTTGAACAGCCCGGCGTCTTCCACCCCGGCGTACACCGTGTCCGGGTCATCGGGCGACGGCTCCAGATGCCACACCCGGGCGAACTCCCACGGGTGCGGGGTGCCGTCGTACCACTGATGCGTGCCCGGCTCGCCGTCATAGCGGAACTCGTTGCCCACCGGCTCCCAGCTCGCGCCGCCGTCATCCGAGCGCTGGATGAGCTGGCCGAACCAGCCGCTGCTCTGCGACGCGTACAGCCGGCCCGCCTCGGCGGGGGAGCCCTTCACGTGATAGATCTCCCAGCCCGGGAAGTGCGGCCCGGAGACGTCCCAGTTCTCTCGCTTGCCGTCTGAGGTCAGCACAAAGGCGCCCTTGCGCGTGCCGACCAGCACTCTCACGTTGCTCATGGAGCTAAGACTGCCACCGGCCCGGAAAATCATCGGTCAGGATGCGGCGTTATCACGGCCCAGCCGTGCGGTTCGACCCGGTGGGGCCGGCCCTGGTCATCCGGGTGGCTGGCCAGCAGCCGCTGGCCGGGCGGCCCGGGCAGCGGGAAGTCCGCAGTTTCGTCGGACGTGTTCAGCAGCACGGTCAGCCCGGGGCCGCCGTCCGGGTCCACCGCCTGGTAGGCCAGCGCCTGATTGGCCAGGTGCCGCACCTCGGTGACCGCCCGGGCCAGCCAGCCGTGCCGCCGCCGCAGCCCGATCAGGTCCTGGTGCAGCCGGTAGACCGGCCATCCGTCCGTAGCCAGCTCATCCGGGCTGGCCGGGAACGCCGGCCGGATCTCCGCATCCCCATCCGCCCGTTCATATTTGATCCCGCGGAACGCCAGTTCGTCGCCGGCGTAGATGCTCGGCGCCCCGCCGACCGTGAGCAGGACCAGCACTGCGTGCGGCAGGTGGCGCGGGTCGGTGAGCTGGCTGGCCAGCCGGGTGACGTCGTGGTTGCCCACGAACGTCAGCGGCAGGAACTCGGCCACGAAGCCGTCATGCCGGCCCAGCGCCCAGGCCAGCTCGAAGAAGTTGCCGTCGTTCAGGCTGCTCCAGATGGCCTTCCACAGCTCGTACTGGGTCACGCTGTCCAGCCCGCCGTCGCGGACCATGGCCGCGTAGTCGCCGTGGATCATCTCGCCCACGAACCAGGCGGCCGGATGATCGCGGCGCACCCGGCCGAGAACCGTCCGCCAGAACCCGGCCGGCACCGCGTACGCGGCGTCCAGCCGCCAGCCATCCGCGCCCCGGTCCAGCCAGTGGCTGAGCACCCGGGCCGCGTAGTCCTGCACCGCGGGCTCGGCGTGGTTGAGCGCGACCAGGTTGCGGTGCCCCTCGAAGTCCGCGTAGCCGAACCCGTCCGGGCCGCCCGCGGCGAAATCCAGCCGGAACCAGGGCGCATATTGGGACGCGTTTCCGTGCGCCAGCACATCCTGGAACGGCGGGAAGCCCCGGCCGACGTGGTTGAGCACCCCGTCGAGCAGCACCCGGATGCCGCGCTGGTGACACTCCCTGACCAGGTGATCGAAGTCCGTATCGGTGCCCAGCCGGGGATCGATCCGGAAGTGGTCGACGGTGTCGTAGCCGTGCGACTCGCTGGCGAACACCGGCCCGAGCGCCAGCCCGTTGCAGCCCAGCTCGATCAGGTAGTCCAGCCAGGCCTCGATCCGGCCCAGCCCGGTCACTTCCGCCGCGGAGCGGCGATCGGGGGGCTCCGGGGGGTCGTCCCCCCGGGTCGGCACAGCGAAGCTGATCGGGTGCAGCTGCCACCAGATGGTGTGTTCAGACCAGGCCGCCATCGCGGCTTACCCTACTGAATCGTCCCCGTGGCTGGCCCGCGCGGTCAGCACTGTGTGGTGAACTCAGTGTCGTGTCAGATGTCCTGCTTCGGCTGACCGGGGTCAGCCGGAACTATGGGGACCGCGTCGCGCTGAGCCCGATTGACCTCTCGGTGGCGCCTGGGCAGTGCCTGGCCGTACTCGGCGTGAACGGCTCCGGCAAGTCCACCCTGCTACGCATCGCCGCCGGCCGGGACCGGCCCAGCAACGGGGTGGTGGTCTACGCCGGCCGGGCCATGACCGAGGACGACCTGGTGGCCCGGACCGAGATCGCCGTGGTCGGCGACCTGGCCAGCGCCTACCCGGACCTCACCGTCCGGGAGCATCTGCAGCTCGTCGCGGTGGCCCACGGCGCGGGCCGGGACGCGGCCGCCCGGGTGGACCGGGCGCTGCACGAATGCCGGCTGGACGACCACGGCGACGCGCTGCCCGGGTCCCTGTCCAGCGGCCAGCTGCAAGCCCTGCAGCTGGCCGCGGTGCTGGTCCGGCCGCGGCGGCTGCTCATCCTGGACGAGCCCGAGCAGCGGCTGGATCCGGGGGCCCGGCGCTGGCTGGCCGGCCTGCTGGCCAGCGAGAAGGCGGCCGGGGCGGCGCTGCTGCTGGCCACTCACCACACCGAGCTGGCTGCCGCCGTCGCCGACCACGCGCTGGTGCTCAGCGACGGCGCGGTGATCGCCGAGGGGCCGCCGCCGGTGGCTCTGGCCGCCGTGGTCCAGTGAGCGCAGCCGGATGACCGTCGCGGCGGGCCGGGTCGCCGTCCCGGACAGCACCGGGCCGACCTATGCGCTGCTCCGCGAGCTGCGCCGGGGCCGGGCCCGGAAGCAGGCGGCCAGCATCGCGTTCTGGATCTACCTGGCGCTGTTCATCGTCGCCGTCTGGGGCGGCTCGCTGATCGTGGCCGCCTACCGGGCGCTGCGCCACCCGCCGCCGCCGACCGTGGTCTCGCTGCGCGTGCTGCACGCGGCGCCCGCCGGCCTGACCGCGCTGGCCCTGCTGGTGCTGGTGCTGCTGGTCCGGGACGCGCTGTGGCGCGGCCCGGTGACCGTGCCCGGCGCCACCGTGGACTGGCTGCTGGGCACGCCGGTGGACCGGCGGCGGCTGCTCCGGCCCCGGTTCCGGCTGTCCGCGGCCGGGGCGGTCGCGGCCGGCGCCGCGGTCGGCATCGTGCCCGCCGCCGCCCTGGTCGCACTGGGCCTGGGCGGCCGGGACGGCGGGGACGTGCTCCGGCTGACCGGGGCCGGGATTCTGTCGGCCGCGCTGCTGTTCGCGGCGGGCACCGGCCTGGCCGGGGTAGTCGAACGGCGGCCGTCCAGCTGGCCGTGGGTACGCCGGGCCACCCCGGTTGCCCTGGCGGCCGCGGCCCTGCTGGCCGGCCTCGCGGCGTGGGCGGCGTTCGGCAAAATGCCCTCGGTCGTGAACGCGGTGCTGCTGTGGTCCGGGCCGTGGGGCTGGGCCGCCCAGGGCCTGGCCGCCCAGGCCAGCCACCCGGCCGTG
>DATCUG010000423.1:0-10935 GCA_036567525.1 Streptosporangiaceae bacterium
GCCGGCGGCACGCCTCCTCCAGCGCGTCGTGGCGGCGCTGCGGCGCGGTCCGCACATCCTCCGGCCCAGCCTTCTTCCCCAGCGCCTCCAGCACCGCCTGCAACGCAGCCGCACACGCCGGGGTCAGCTCGCCTTCCAGCACCCCGGCACCGCCGAACGTCACCCCCAGCCGCACCCGCCGCTGGTCAAACCCAGCATCCCCGGTGGGCCCGGCCGGGTCCGGGGCGGCGGTGCGGCGCCGCATCTCCTCAGCCAGCGCGCCCAGATCCGCCAGCGCGGCACCCCCGGCCGCCGCGGCCAGCAGGATCTCATCCGCGTCATCCCGGCCACCCTCAGGCAGCTGATCGGTCCAGGCGCACAGGTGCCGCGCCCACGACGGCGACACCAGCCCGGCAGCTAACGCGGCGCACACAGCCGGGTGGGCAGCGAGGCGCTTCATCCAGCTGACCGCATCCGCCGCCGCGCCGAAACTGACCCGGGTCTGCCACCGCAGCCACGTCCGCGCGGACTGCTGCCCGTCGTCCTCATAGGCCCCAGCCGCGGCGAACGCGCCCAGCATCTGGGCATGCGCCGCCGTATACGCCGACTCCACCCGGCCCAGCTCCCGCAGGCACTCCGCCTGCACCACCCCGGGCAGCTCAGCCGCCCTGACCTGGTTGAGGAAGGCCAGCCCAGACCGGACAGCAGCCAGCGCCTCCGCCACCGTCGCGGGCGACTGTCCGGTGCGCATCTGACCTCACCTCCTGCCTAATTCGAAGCTAAGTTCGACTCTAGCGACCCCCACTGACAATTCTTGCTGCTCGATATGTGGCAATTTTAGTGGCACACTTCATGGCATGACGACCACGGTAGAAGAACTGATGAAGAGCGCAGTAGACGCGCGGCGGGTGGCGCAGCACGCGATCCGGGTGGCGGTCCGGGAGGCCCGCGCCGCGGACTGGTCCTGGGACCGGATCTCGGCCGCGCTGGGCGGGTCGCCGAACGGCGAGACGCTGCGCCGCAACTTCGGCGGCGGCGAATAAACCGGGTCCGCCGGGCCGGGCCGGACGACTGGGCCACGGTGCGCGACGTGCGGCTGGCCGCGCTGGCCGACGCCCCGGACGCGTTCGCCAGCACGCTGGCCGGGGAACGCGGGCAGCCAGAAGCCGAGTGGCGAGCCCGGATCGCCGCCCTGCCCTGGTTCCTCGGCTTCCAGGACGGCCAGCCCGCCGGGCTGATCGCGGCCTTGCCGCCGCGCCCCCGCCCAGACCAGGCCCCGGCCCAGGACCCGGACCAGGCCCAGCAGCACGACCCGGACCAGGACCCGGAGCAGACCTGGCATCTGGTGTCGATGTGGGTCAGCCCGGACGCCCGCGGCGCTGGCCTGGCCGAGCTGCTGGTCGCGGCGGTGACCGAGCACGCCCGGCAGGCGGGCGCGGACCGGGTGACGCTGTGGGTCGCGGTCGGCAACGAGCGGGCCCGCCGGTTCTACCGGCGGCTGGCGTTCACACCGACCGGCCGGCGGCAGCAGTACCCGCGGCCGGGCGCAGCCGACCTGGACGAAGAAGAGCTCGGCTGCATGCTGTCACCAGATCCGCAGCGCCACCCATAGCGCCACCGTGGCCAGGGCCACCCCGGCCGGCACGGTGAGCAGGCCGAGCCGGGTGAACTCGGCCAGCTCAACGTCGTGGTCCCGGTCGGCCAGCAGCCGCCGCCACAGCAGCGTGGCCAGCGAGCCCGCATAACTGAGGTTGGGGCCGATGTTGACCCCGATCAGCGCGGCCAGCACCGGCCCGGGGCCGGCCGGGCCGAGCACGGACAGCAGCACCAGGATGGCGGGCAGGTTGTTCACCAGGTTGGCCAGCACGGCGGCCAGGCCGGCGATGGCCAGCAGCGTGGGCAGCGCGGTGCCGGCCGGGATCAGGTGGGCGATGGCCGTGCCCAGCCCGCCCCGCACCACCGCGGCCACCACCACGCCCAGGCCCAGCACGAACAGCAGGAACGGGACGCCGATGGCGCGGGCCAGGCCGGCCGGGGTCTCGGTGCGGCGGGCCAGGGCACGCGCGGCCAGCAGGCAGGCGCCGCCGAACGCGGCCCAGGCCGGGTTCAGGCCGGCCAGCGAGGTGACCACGAAGCCGGCCAGCGTGGCCGTCACCGTGATCAGCGCGAACCGTGGCAGCCGGGGCACCGCACCGCTGGCCGGCTTCCCGGGCACGGCCAGGTCGGCGGCGAAGAACCTGCGGAACACCACATACTCCACCGCGATCGCGGCCAGCCACGGCAGGGCCATCAGCGCGCCGAACCGGACCAGGGTCAGCCCGGCCACCGCGAACGCCAGCAGGTTGGTCAGGTTGGACACCGGGAGCAGCAGCGACGCCGAGTTGGCCAGGTGGGTGCAGGCGTACACCGGCGGCTTGGGCCGGGCCCGGAGCCGGGCCGCGGTGTCGTGCACGACCGGGGTCAGCAGCACCACCGTGGTGTCCAGGCTGAGCACCGCGGTGGTCACCGCGGCCAGCCCGAACACGCCGCGGAGCAGCCGCACCGGCGAGCCCCGGCTGGCCCGGGCCAGCCGGGCCGCGGCCGCGGTGAACAGCCCCTCCTGCTGGCAGAAGTGGCCCAGCACCAGGACCGCGGCCAGGAAGCCGAGCACCGGGAGCAGCTGCCGCACCGTGTCACCCGCCTGGTGCACCGGCAGCGCCCCGGTCAGCACCACGATCAGCGCGGCGGGCACCGCCACCGCGGCCTCAGGCAGCCGCCGGGGCCGGATGATCGCGGTGAGCAGGACCGCGCCGAGCAGGACGCAGGACACTGCCTCAGCAGCGGGGCCAGGGAGCACCCTGGGACGATACCTAGCGGGGGTGCGCGGCCCGGTGGTGAGAGGCAAGGAATTGCCAGATCACCTGGGTGGCGTTCAGCGCGCTGGACGGCTGATCAAGGTGCAGCAGCCGGGCGGCCAGCCGGACCGACGGCGCGGCGCAGTGGTCGATCGACCGCCAGCTGGCGTTAAGCAAAGGAATGGGTGGCCCGTCGATGTGCGCGAAGCCCTGGCCGGTGCCGCCGTGGTACGGGATGTCGCGGTCCGCGGTGCCGTGGATGTGGATGACCGAGACCGGTGCGGGGGAGCGGCAGCGGCCCAGCTCGGTGGCGGAGTCGGGGCCGATGGCGGCGAAGATCTGGGTCGGCAGGCTAGCCGGTGGGCCAGCATGCCGCCGTTGGAGATGCCGGTGGCGTAGACCCGGTCCGGGTCGATGCGCACCTCGGCGGAGATGCGGGCCACCAACAAGTCTGGGAGCAGGTAAAGAAGCCTGGGTGCGGCCTGGCAAGATGGCCCGGGTGGGCACGCTCATGCTGCTGGATACCGCTTCGCTGTACTACCGCGCCTTCTATGGCGTGCCGGACACGCTGACCGCCCCGGACGGGACGCCGGTGAACGCGATCCGCGGCCTGCTGGACATGATCGCCCGGCTGGTCCGGGCCCGGCCGCCCGGCGCCCTGGTCGCCTGCCTGGACGCGGACTGGCGGCCCGCGTTCCGGGTGGCCGCCATCCCGTCGTACAAGACGCACCGGGCCCGCCCGGACGGCACCGAGGAGGAGCCGCCCGCGCTCACCCCGCAGATCCCGGTGATCACGGAGGTGCTGCAGGCGATGGGCATCGCCACCGCGGCCGCGGCCGGGTTCGAGGCGGACGACGTGATCGGCACCCTCACCGCCCGGTCCACCGGGCCGGTCGACGTGGTCACCGGGGACCGGGACCTGTTCCAGCTGGTGGACGACCGGCGGCCGGTCCGGATCGTGTACACCGCGCGCGGCCTGACCAAGCTGGACGTGGTGGACGAGGCCGCGGTGACCGAGCGCTACGGCATCCCGGGCCGGGCGTACGCCGACTTCGCGGTGCTGCGCGGCGACCCGAGCGACGGGCTGCCCGGAGTGCCCGGGGTGGGGGATAAGACGGCCGCGGCGCTGGTCCAGACGTTCGGCAGCCTCGACGCGATCATCGACGCGCTGGACCGCGGGCACGGCGGGTTCCCCAAGGGCAGCCGGGTCAAGGTCGCGGCGGCCCGCGATTACCTGGCCGTGGCCATGCCGGTGGTCCGGGTCGCGCCGGACGCGCCGGTGCCCGAGGTGCCCGGCGCGCTGCCCACCGGACCGGCCGACCCGGCCAAGCTGGCCGCGCTCGACGAGCGCTGGGACCTGGGCTCCTCGCTGCGCCGGGCGTGCAGTTCTCTTTATCCGGCTTAACGCCAGTACCCGGTGGCCGCCGTCACAGCACGCCCAGTGTTACAAAACCCTCAGCGCGACCAGGCAGGTGTCGTCCTCCGAGTCGGCCGAGCTGAGTGCGTCCAGCACGGCCGCGATGAGCTGTTCCGGGTCGGAGATACCGGCCGCGGCCCGGGCCAGCATGGACAGGCCTTCGTCCAGCGACCGGTTGCGCCGCTCGACCAGCCCGTCGCTGTACAGCAGCACGATGTCGGCGGGCTCCAGCCGCGTCGTCATCGCCTCGTAGCCGCCGCGGCCCGCGCCGAGCAGGATCCCGGCCGGCTGGCCGAGCGGGCGGGCGCAGCTGCCGCGGACCAGCAGCGGCGGCGGATGGCCCGCCTGGGCCCAGGTCAGGTCGCGGCTGGCCGGGTCGAAGTAGCCGGCCATGACCGAGGCGGTGTGCTCCGGCGCCACGTGATGCACCAGGTCGTTCAGCCAGCCGACCAGGCGCTCGGGGGACGCCCCGGTGATGGCCAGCCCGGCCAGCGCGCCGCGCAGCCGGGCCATCCCGGCCGCGGCGTCCAGGCCGTGCCCGGCCACGTCGCCGATGGCGAGCAGCACGCTGCCGCCCGGCATCTCCGCGGTGATGTACCAGTCACCGCCCACCCGGCTGTCCGCCGACGCGGGCAGGTAGCGCACCACGGCGCGCAGCCCGGGCAGGTCGAACGGGGCTTCGTGCAGCGGCAGGATGGCGCGCTGCAGCTCCAGCGTGACGTGACGTTCCTGCAGTAATGCGGCGGCCAGCGCGGTCGGATCGCCGGGGGCCCGCTCGGTGCTGCGCGGGCGGAGCGTGCGCGGTGCGGACGCCGCCGCGAACGCGGTCCGGGCCGCTTCGCGGTCCACCCCGGCCTGGTCAGCCCGGGCCGTGTCCATCCGGGCCGTGTCCACCTGGGTAGCGTCCACCCGGGCCGTGCCGCCGGGCTCCAGCGGAGCCGGGGAACTAACGATCTCTGGAGTCATCGCCGTTCGCATTAGTGAGCTGAGGTACACCAAGAGTGAGGCATGACGGGCACTCCTGTCTAGATGGGGACAGGGTGCACGCTAAATCGTGAGGGGCAGCACCCTTAACAGGCAGGAAGCCGCGCACCGCGGCGGTCTCCCGCATCGTGATTGGATGGCCATCATGGCAGACCCATTCTCCGCCTCCGCCGCCGAACTCTACCCGGCCGGGCGGCTGCAGCTGGCGGCCAGGGCCGCGGACCAGGCCGGGCTGAGCGCCCTGCTGCTCACCCCGGGGCCCGACCTGCGCTACGTGATCGGTTACGACGCGCCCCAGCTCGAGCGGCTCACCTGCCTGGCCGTGCCGGCCAGCGGGGATCCGTTCCTGGTCGTGCCGCGGCTGGAACTGCCCGCCGCGCAGGCCTCGCCGGCCGGTGCGGCCGGGCTCGAGATCGTCCCGTGGGACGAGAACGACGACCCGTACCAGCTGGTCGCCGTACGGCTCGGCGCGGCCGGGCCGGTGGGTCTGTCGGACCGGATGTGGGCGCTGATGGTGCTGCGGTTCGCCGAGGTGCTGCCCGGGCCGCAGGGCCTGGCCTCGGCCGCGCTGCGCGGGCTGCGGTCGCGGAAGACGGCGGCCGAGGTGGCCGCGCTGCGTGAAGCCGGGGCGGCCATCGACCGGGTGCACGCCGCGGTGCCGGGCTGGCTGCGGGCCGGCCGGACCGAGCGTGCGGTGGCGGCGGACATCGCCGCGGCGATCACCGCCGAGGGGCACGCCCGGGCCGACTTCGCCATCGTCGGGTCCGGGCCGAACGCGGCCAGCCCGCATCACGAGCCGTCCAGCCGGGTGCTGCAGCCGGGCGACGTGGTCGTGGTGGACATCGGCGGCACCATGCCCAGCGGGTACTGCTCGGACTGCACCCGGACCTATGCGGTCGGCCCGCCGCCGCCCGAGTTCACCGCCTACTACCAGGTGCTGCGGGACGCCCAGGACGCGGCCTGCGCGGCGGTGCGGCCCGGCGTGCCGGCCGGGCAGGTCGACGCGGCCGCCCGCGAGCCGATCACCGCGGCCGGGTACGGCGCCGCGTTCGTGCACCGCACCGGGCACGGCATCGGGCTGGAGACGCACGAGGACCCGTACATCGTGGCGGGCAACGACGAGCGGCTCGAGCCGGGCATGGCGTTCTCGGTCGAGCCGGGGATCTACCCCGGCCCGCACGGGGCCAGGATCGAGGACATCGTCGTGTGCACCGAGCAGGGCGCCGAGCGGCTGAACAACGTGACCCGCGAGCTGGTCGTGGTCTAGCTCCCAGTGGTTGGCCGGCCGCGGTTAGCCGGCCGCCGCGCCGTCCGCGGCCGGGTGCCCGATGGACAGCGCGCTGGACGGGTCGAAGAACTGCAGGTTGGACGTGTGCACCGCCAGCTCGGCCGGCTGGCCGGCCTTGACCTGGCTGCGCGCCGCCACCCGGGCCGTCCACAGCGACTTGCCGGAGGCCAGCACGACCGCGGCGGCGTCCTCGTCCTCCTCAGACCCGGCGATCTCGCTGATGCTGGGGTGCCGGACCGGGGGAGCGTCGATCGAGAAGATCACGTGGATCTCGCTGCCCAGCTCCTCGGTCACGTCGGCGCGCACCGACATCCTGGCCCAGGAGCTGTCGGCCAGCGCCGCGTCCTCGAAGTCCGACGGCCGGACGCCGAGGATCACCTCGCGGCCGAAGTAGCCGTCCAGGCCGGGCTTGTTCTCGATCAGCGACGCGGGCAGCGGCAGCTTGTGACCGGCGAACGTGACGGCCGGGCCGTCGTCCCGGACCAGCTGGGCGTTCACGATGTTCATCGCGGGCGAGCCGATGAACCCGGCCACGAACAGGTTGACCGGGGAGTCGAACAGCGTCTGCGGGGTGTCCACCTGCTGCAGCTGGCCGTCCCGCAGCACGCAGACCCGGTGCCCCAGCGTCATCGCCTCGACCTGGTCGTGGGTCACGTACACGGTGGTCACGCCGAGCCGCTCGTGCAGCTGGGTGAGCGAGGCGCGCATCGACACCCGGAGCTTGGCGTCCAGGTTGGACAGCGGCTCGTCCATCAGGAAGGCCTGCGGTTCCCGGACGATGGCCCGGCCCATGGCCACCCGCTGCCGCTGGCCGCCGGACAGCGCGGCCGGCTTGCGCTTGAGGTACTGCTCCAGGCCGAGCATCTTGGCCACGTCGGTGACCCGGCGCTTGATCTCGTCCTTGGGGGTCTTGCGCTGCTGCAGCCCGAAGGCCAGGTTCTGCTCGACCGTCATGTGCGGGTAGAGCGCGTAGTTCTGGAACACCATCGCGATGTCCCGGTCCTTGGGCGGCAGGTCGTTCACCACCCGGCCGCCGATGGTGATGGTGCCTGAGGTGATCTCCTCCAGGCCGGCGATGGACCGCAGCGCGGTCGTCTTACCGCAGCCGGACGGGCCGACCAGCACCATGAACTCGCCGTCCTTGATTTCCAGGTTCAGCTCGTCGACTCCCTTGACGCCACCTGGGTACACCTTGTTCACCTGGTCAAGGACGATCTCGGCCATCGGCGCGCTCCTCCGGGTGGCGGCGCCACCGGCCGGCACCGCATCTGGCGGGCAGCGTAACCGGCTACCCAGGCCGGAGTTAAGGCTCTGTTACCGGAGCGTAAACCCCGTTATCAGGCCGTTACGGCCGGAGGGGCGGAGGTGGCCCGTTGCGGACTACCGTTACGGGGTGGAAGACATCGACCGCAGGATCATCACACTGCTCTGCCGCGATGGCCGGATCAGCTTCACCGAGCTGTCCCGGCAGACCGGGCTCTCGGTGTCCGCAACGCATCAGCGGGTGCGGCGGCTGGAGCGGCGCGGGGTGATCAAGGGATATGCCGCGCTGATCGACCCCGCGGGCGCCGGGCTGCCGCTGACCGCATTCATCTCGATCAAGCCGTTCGACCCTGCGGCGCCGGATGATGCCCCGGAACGGCTGTCCCACCTGTCCGCCATCGAGGCCTGTCACAGCGTGGCCGGCGACGAGAACTACATCCTCAAGGTGCGGGTCGCGTCCCCGGCCGAGCTGGAGGACCTGCTGCAGCAGATCCGGGCGGCGGCCGGGGTGTCCACCCGGACCACGATCGTGCTCAGCACGCCATACGAGAACCGGCCGCCGGAACTGGACGGCCGGGCTGTGCTGGCCGCGGCCGGGGACGCGGACGCCGACGCCGAGGAGGATGCGCCCGAGGCCGCGGATCAGGCCTGATCGGCGGGCTGCGGGCGGAGCCCGGCCAGCAGCACGGACATCAGCCGCTCACTCTGGTCCGGGTGCGAATGCGGCAGGTCGGCCGCGATGGCCAGGGCATGCGACATCCGCATCAGGTCGATCGCGTCGACGTCGCCGCGGACGTGGCCGGTGCGCTGCGCCTCGGCCAGCAGCCTGGTGGCCGCCTCCCGGACCATGGCACTGCACGACGTGGCCACCTCGGACTTCTCCGGGCCGGACATGAGCGAGCTGGACAGGTTCTTCTTGGTGGTGGCGAACGCCATCAGTGCCCGCAGCCAGCGTTCCAGCGTCTGCTCCGGGGCCTCGCCGGGCTGCTCGCGGGCCGCCTGGCACAGGTCTTCCACCTGGTCCCGGTAGACCGCCTCGAGCAGCGCCCGGCGGGTCGGGAAGTGCCGGTACAGCGTGCCGATGCCCACCCCGGCCCGGCGCGCGATCTCATCCAGCGAGGCGTCGTCCGCGCCGCGCTCCGCATAGACCTGCAGCGCCGCGTCCAGCAGCCGCTGCCGGTTGCGCCGCGCGTCGGCGCGCATGGCCGTCCCGGCCGGGGTGCCTGTCGCGCTCATCCCATCACCCGCGCAAAAAGAAGTTGCTAACCGGAGGAACCCTCCGTATATTAATCGGAGAACGGCTCCGATTAGCTACGCAAGCTTACCTCCGATCACTCCAGGACACCAAGCTCAGGAGATTCCGCATGCCTGCTTCGTCCACGTCGCCAGCGGTCACGCTGCGCCGCCCGGGCCCCTCCCGTGTCCGCGGGCGCCCCGGCCTGGCCCTGGTCATCATGCTGTCCGCCCAGCTCATGATCATCCTCGACATGACCGTGGTGAACATCGCACTGCCGCATATCCAGGCTGGGCTGCACTTCTCCACCGACGGCCTGTCCTGGGTGCTGAACGCGTACACGCTGACGTTCGGCGGGCTGCTGCTGCTCGGCGGCCGGGCCGGGGACATCCTCGGCCGGCGCCGGGTGTTCCTGGCCGGGATCATGCTGTTCACCCTGGCCTCGCTGGCCGGCGGCCTGGCCACCGAGGCGTGGATGCTGCTGGCCGCCCGCGCGCTGCAGGGCGTCGGCGGCGCGCTGGCCACCCCGGCCGTGCTCGCCCTGGTGGTGGGCAGCTTCCCGGAGGGCCGGGAGCGGACCCGGGCGCTGGGCGTCTACTCGGCCGTGCTGATGGGCGGCGCCTCGCTGGGCCTGGTGCTCGGCGGGCTGATCACCGAGTGGGCGTCCTGGCGCTGGGTGCTGTTCGTGAACGTCCCGGTGGGCGTCCTGGTCGTCGCGGTGACGCCGCTGTTCGTGAACGAATCGCCGCGCCAGCCGGGGCGGTTCGACCTGGCCGGTGCGCTCACCTCGACCGGCGGGATGAGCGCGCTGGTGTACGGGTTCATCCGGGCCGCCTCGGACGGCTGGGGCGACCGGATGACGCTGGCCGCGTTCGGCGTGGCGGCGGTGCTGCTGGCCGTCTTCCTGCTGACCGAGTCGCGGACCGCGCATGCGATCACACCGCTGCGGCTGTTCGGCAGCCTGAGCCGGTCCGGTTCCTACCTGACCCGGCTGCTGCTGGTGGCGGGCATGTTCGGGATGTTCTTCTTCCTGACCCAGTTCGTGCAGGAGATCCTGGGCTTCAGCCCGCTCACCGCCGGGGTCGCGTTCCTGCCCATGACGCTCACCGTGTTCGGGGTGTCCCGGCTGGCGCCCCGGCTGATGCCCCGGTTCGGCGCCACCCGGCTGATGCTGGCCGGCATGCTGCCGGTGATCGCCGGGATGACCTGGCTGGCCCAGGTGTCGGCCGGTACCAGCTACCTGGGCGGCATCCTGGGCCCGATGCTGCTGCTCGGCACCGGGATGGGCGTGGTGTTCGTGCCGCTCACCACGGTGTCGCTGGCCGGGGTGGCGACGGCCGACTCGGGCGCGGCGTCCAGCATGGTCAACGTCATGCAGCAGCTCGGCGGGGCGCTCGGGCTGGCCATCCTGGTCACCGTGTTCGGCACCGCCTTCCGGCACGCGGTGGCGGCCGGCACCGCGGCGCACGGGGCGCTCATCCATGGTGTGGCCTCCGCGTTCACCGTGGCCGCCGTGTTCGACGGCTGCGCGCTGCTGGTCATCCTGCTCACCAGCGGGGCACTGGGATTCGCGGCACCGCGCCGGATCAGCAGCAGGCCGCAGTAACCATCCGCAGGTCCAGCCCCGCGGGCCGGGCCGTGCCCGGGTGCACGATGGCGGCCGTGCCGCCGTGCGCCCGGGCCGCGTCGGGCAGCCGGTCCGCCGGGGTCGCCACCACGGTCGCGCCCTGCAGCAGGGCCAGGTCGAGCAGCACGGTGTAGTCGCGTCCGCCGCCCGGCGGGGCGGCCAGCACCACGTCCGACTCGCTGACCGGGATGGCCCCGGCCAGCCGGTGCAGGCCGGCCGCCAGCTCACCGTGACTGACCGGCTGCTGGGCCCCGCCGTCATACGGCGCCAGGGCCAGGTCGGCGGGCCCGGCCACGGCGGGCGGCCGCG
>DATCUG010000424.1:0-3405 GCA_036567525.1 Streptosporangiaceae bacterium
GCGTCAAACGTGACCAGCAGACCGGCCGGGCCGGAGCCGGGCGTCCGGCCCTGGGTGCTGCACGTCGACCTGGACCAGTTCATCGCGGCCGTCGAGGTGCTGCGCCACCCCGAGCTGCGCGGCCGCCCGGTGGTGGTCGGCGGCGACGGGGACCCGGCCAAACGCGGCGTGGTCAGCACGGCGTCCTACGAGGCGCGGGAGCACGGCGTGCACTCCGGCCTGCCGCTGCGCACCGCCCTGCGGCGCTGCCCGGACTGCGTGTTCCTGCCGGTGGACAAGGCGGCCTATGAGGCGGCTTCGGCCGACGTGATGGCCATCCTCAGGGACACCGGCTGGACCACCGAGGTGCTGGGCTGGGACGAGGCGTTCCTGGCTGTCGTGGCGGCCGACCCGGAGCAGGTGGCCCGGGACGTCGCGGCCCGGATCCAGGCCGGCACCGGGCTGCACGCCTCGGTCGGCATCGGCCAGAACAAGCTGCAGGCCAAGCTGGCCACCGGGTACGGCAAGCCGGACGGCGTGTTCCGGCTGACCCACCAGACCTGGTTTGACGTGCTGGGCGACCAGCCCACTGACGCGCTGTGGGGGATCGGGGCCAAGACCGCCCGGCGGCTGGCCGTGCTGGGCATCGGCACCGTCCGGGAGCTGGCCGAGGCCGACCCGGAGCGGCTGGCCGCCGAGTTCGGCCCGGCGTCCGGGCCGTGGCTGATCCTGGTCGCCCGGGGTATCTCGCACTCCCCGGTGTCCAGCGACCCGTACCTGGCCCGCTCCCGCGGCCGCGAGGTGACCTACCAGCAGAACATCGCCGACTGGGCCGAGGTGCGCGCCGAGGTGATCCGGCTGGCCCACCAGGTGGCCGGCGACGTGGCGGCCGAGCAGCGGCCCGCCGTCCGGGTCGTGGTCAAGGTGCGTTATGCCCCGTTCCAGACCAGCACCCATTCGCGCACCCTGGGCGGTCCGACCGCCGACCCGGCCGCCATCGAGCGGGCCGCCCTGGAGGCACTGGACCGGTTCACCCGCCGCCGCCCGGTCCGCCTCCTCGGCGTCCGCGCCGAATTCGACTAGTCGGCGTCACCAGCCCGCGCCTCCGGCCCCATGCCCGACCACATGGCTGAATCATTCATGCGGTCCCGTGCGCATGGCTGAAACATTCATGTGCTGCCGAAGTGGTGGGCGCCGCAGTGACTGAAACTTCGCGGCGGTTACGGCTTGCCCTGGGTGCGGGCGGCCAGGATGATCTGGGTCACCTGATACCGGGTCAGGCCGAGCTTGCGGGCGATCTCATCCGGGCGCAGGCCCTGCTGGTTGTACAGCACGGCCAGCCTGCGCTGGGACGGCGTGCCCGGCTGGCGCGGGGCCGCCGGACGAGTAGGCGCCTGACGGCCAGGCCGTGACGACGCCGCGCCTGGTCCGGGCCCGGCGCCCGGCTGAGCTGCTGCTGATGTGGACTCAGGTGCTGCTGTGAGCTTTGGGGTTGGTGTGAGCTTTGGCTCTGGTGATGTGGGTTTGGCTGGCGCTGGTGGTGTGTGTGCCGGGGCGCTGTGGCCGAACGTGCCGCGGCGCTGGTCGTGGTACTTACCGTCGGCCAGTTCGGCCTTGGTCTCATCGTCCAGCAGCAGGTACTGCTCGGCCGACTTGTTCACCCCGACGGCCACCATGGTCAGGCCCTTGAGGTTCTTCGCCTGGCACTCCGGCGACATGCAGTAGTCGTATTTCTTAGCCCGCTCGGGATGCAGTGGCGTCCCGCAGGTCACGCAGTTCGCAATGTTCTTCTCAGTCATGACTTCCCACCAGGTAGAACCATGCCGGGCCGGGCGCTGTTCCGCGCGGCCTGGCGGCCGGGCCGGAGTACCGTGTGCGCCGTGATGGACGACAGCCAGCTGCCGGTCATGCCGTTCGCGGAGACCCTGGGCATCAAGCTCGACAGTGCCGACGCCGCCGAGGTCCGGGGCCATCTGGACTGGTCAGAGCGGTTGTGCACATCGACCGGCGTGCTGCATGGCGGCGCCCTGATGAGCCTGGCCGACAGCCTCGGCGGGCTGTGCGCCTACCTGAACCTGCCGGCCGGCGCGCAGACCGCGACCATGAGTTCCTCGACCGTGTTCCTGCGCGGCGTGCGGGGCGGCGCAGTCAGCGCGGTGTCCCGGCCCCTGCACACCGGGCGGACCGTCATCGTGGTGCAGACCGACCTGCTCGACGACACCGGCCGGCTGGCCGCCCAGGTAACCCAGACCCAGGCCGTGCTCGGCGGCACCAGGTAACGGCGTTCGGAAAAATTATTTCGTTTTGGTCTTTTCGGGCCGGCTGACTGGCTGCGGATCCGGGTGATCTTGCAGGCCGGAAACCAGGTCCTCCAGGCGGACCCGGAGCCGGACCACCGGCCGGCGCAGCCGCCGCTCCCGGCGTGCGGCGCGGGCCCGCTTGTGCGGCCTGTTCTGGTAGCGCCAGCGGGCCCACGGTGAGCCGGGCCGGGCCAGCCGGATCGCGCCCACGACGAGCAGCGGGAACACGAACAGGCCGAACAGGCCGGTCCAGATCTTGCCCTTGAGCAGGGTGATCGCGGCCAGGCCGAAGGTGACCACGACGCTGAGGGTCAGCAAGATGATCGCCTCGGCCGGGCTGGCGTTCGGGTCAGCCTGGGTGGGCACGACCGACGGGACGACGCCGAGCAGCAGCAGCACGGTGATGCCCACCGCCACGAACACCGCTTCCACGGACAGCCGCCCGGCGCTGCTCCAGTACACGTCCTTCAGGTGCAGGATCAGCGCGAACTCATCCAGCACGAGCGCGGCGCCCAGACCGAACAGGGCGGCCCCGCCGGCCCGCCAGTCCAGCGACTCGCCCGGGGCCACGATGCCCGTGACGCCGCCGACCAGCATGAAAATGACACCGAACACCATGTGATGCACATGAAGATCGCCGGGGGTGACGTTACCCGGCCACCAGCGGACGTTAGCCCGGATCATCCGGACGGACAGCCGGATAAATCCGAAGCCGACCACGAACGCGACAAAGAAGCAGAACAGCGGAAGCCGTCCCGTTTCCACGATGTTCGTGTCGAACCAGCTGGACATTACCGCCCCCACCAGCCGGGCTAAAGGTTGTCGACGTGTTATCACCGGAGCGTAGGCGATCGAAACCGGGCCGCGGGCTGCCCGGACCGTTGTTTCTCAGCAGTTAATGTGGTGGCTGTGGGTTACGGGGGCCCGTGGTTCGGGGGACCAGTGCAGCGGTATGCCCGCAGCGTGGCGGCGGTGCTCGCGGCCGGACTGCTGGCTGCGGCGGGGCTAGCCGGGGCATGGGCCCCGGCCGCGGCGGCCAGCCAGCCGGCCCAGCGCACCGCGGCCGGGACCCATACCCGCACCGTGGTCAGCATCACCTGGGGCGGCGGGTTCCACAATCAGATGG
>DATCUG010000425.1:0-4035 GCA_036567525.1 Streptosporangiaceae bacterium
CGGGTGAGCAGGATTCCGCACGCAGCCTACCGGTGAGGCCGCCGCCGCTCCCCCGCGCCCCGCACAACCCCCGCCCACTAGTCCCGCTCGCCCCACCGGCCCCCACCGCCCCCAGCGGCCTTCCCTACCAGTCGTGATCAACTCATTGGTGTCGCTATGGCAGCAGCAATCAGTTGATCACGAAGCTCGCGGGCGGGTGTCGGAGGCAAGTGGCAGGCTGCAAGGCGTGGCAGGGGAAGCGGAAACGTCTCAACGTGCCTTGGGCATCGCTCTGCGCGAGTACGAGCGAGTCATCAGCCGGGCGCAAGCACTCAGCCTCGGACTGTCCGCTGGCCAGATCCGGCACCGCATCCGTCCAGGCGGTACATGGCAAGTCCTGCTTCCCGGCGTCTACCTGGCCGCGACCGGTACACCGACACGACGGCAGCTGGAGATAGCCGCGCTCCGCCGCGCTGGGCCCGGCAGTGCCCTGACCGGTACTGCCGCGTTACGTCATTACGGCGTGCGAGTGCCAGAACAACGGCTCATCACCACACTTGTCCCGGCCGGGCGGCACCGGCGAAGCTGCGGCTTCGTGCGGGTGTGGCCGACTACGCGGATGCCTGAGTTCGTGATGGCGGATGGCGCGGTCCGGTTCACCCTGGCCGCGCGGGCGGTGGCTGATGCCGCCCGCGAGCTTGGCTCGTTGCGGCAGGTGCGTGCGGTCACCGCGGACGCCGTGCAACGGCGGTGCTGCCGGTTAGCCGAGCTGGCCGAGGAACTGGCGCACGCGCCGATGCGGGGGTCGGCGTGGTTGCGCCAGGCGCTGGCCGAGGTGGCGGACGGGGTGCGGTCGGTGGCCGAGGGAGACCTCCGGGACCTGATCATCCGGTCTGGGCTGCCGCACCCGATGTTCAATGCCCGGCTCTACCTGGGGCGCACGTTCCTGGCTCAGCCGGACGCGTGGTGGCCGGCCGCCGGGGTGGCCGCGGAAGTGGACTCGCGGGAGTGGCACGTGTTGCCGGAAGACTGGGAACGGACTCAGGCCCGGCACGCCCGGATGAGCGCGTGCGGCGTCATCCTGGTGCCGTTCACGCCACGTCAGGTCCGGACCGATCCGGCCCGGGTGACGGCAGAAATCAGGTCGGCGCTGGCGGCTGGGCAGCGGCGGCCGAGGCTGGATGTGCGCGCGCTGCCGGCGGCGGCCTAGCTGCCTTGCGGCGCGGGCTCGGTAGAGGACCGGCCGCCGAGGGTCGAGCGGACCCAGTCCACGATCTCGTAGGTGGACGCGCCGGGCGTGAAGATCTTGGCCACGCCCATCCGCTCCAGCTCGGCGATGTCGGCCCCGGGCACGATGCCGCCGCCGAACACGACGATGTCGCTGGCGCCGCGTTCGGCCAGCAGGTCGAGCACCGCAGCGAACTGGGTCATGTGCGCACCGGACAGGATGGACAGCCCCACCGCGTCGGCATCCTCCTGGATGGCGGCCGTCACGATCTGCTCCGGCGTCTGGTGCAGGCCGGTGTAGATCACTTCCACTCCTGCGTCCCGCAGGGCCCGGGCCACCACCTTGGCTCCCCGGTCGTGACCGTCCAGGCCGGGTTTGGCGATGACTACCCGGATCGTTCCCATGCGCGCCTCCTGGCCCGCGGTGCTTGCGCTGTCCCTGGCAGGGTAACGTGCCGGCCCCGGCAATCCGGTTGCCCGCCCTGGGAAGCTTGTCTCATGCAGCTGGCCATTCCGGTCGAGGGCGGGGTGCTCGCCGCGGACGACAGCGGCGGCGACGGTCCGCCCCTGGTGCTGGTGCACGCCGGGTGGGCCGACCGGAGCAGCTGGGCCGGGGTGGCGAGCCGGCTGGCCGGGCGGTACCGGATCATCTCCTACGACGCCCGCGGGTTCGGCGCGTCGCCGCCGCCGCAGGCACCGTTCAGCCAGCTCGGCGACCTGGTGGCGGTGCTCGATCACTGCGGGGTGCCGCAGGCCGCACTGGCTGGGCACAGCGGTGGTGGGGGCACCGCCATCGGCCTCGCGGTGACCCACCCGGAGCGGGTCGCCGCGCTAGTGCTGCTAGCCCCCGGCGTCCAGGACTACCCGTGGCCGATGGACGACCCCTACAACACCGAGTTCATGACCCTGGCCACCGCGGGAGACCGGGCCGGGCTGGTCGACCTGGGCCTGCGGACCTGGGCCCCGGCCGACCCGGCCGATGCCACGGTCCGGGCGCAGATCGAGGGCGCGGTCGCGGCCATGTTCGCGCAGGGTGACTTCGAGCAGCCCGACCCGCCCGCCTATGACCACCTGGCGGAGATCACCGCGCCGGCCGTGGTCGTGCTGGGCGACCTGGAGTACCCGATGGTGGCCCAGTGCGCGGACAGCGTCGCGGACCGCATCCCCGGCTGCCGCCGGATCACCGCCCCCGGCATCGACCACCTGATCCCGCTGCGCGCACCTGGCCTGGTCGCCCAGGTGATCTCCGGGCAAGTGGGCTGACGGGCCCACTGACCAGGCCCGCTGACCGAGCCCGCCGACCGGGACCGCTACAGCTTCTCGATGGGCGCGTAACGCAGCACCAGGTGCTTGATCCCGTAGTCGCCACCGAAGTCGATCTTCGCCTCGGGGTCGTCGCCGCGCCCCTCGACCGACAGCACGGTACCGAGGCCGTACGCGTCGTGGGTGACCTTGTCGCCCGGGCTGAGCGCGGGCACCCGGCGGTTGCCTGGGGTGCGCACGCCAGGCCGCTGGGCCAGCCGCTCCCCGGCCGGCGCCACCGCCGTTCGCTCGTCGCGCCGCCATTCGACCAGGGGCGCGGGGATCTCATCGAGGAACCTGGACTGCTTGTGATACTCCGGCCGGCCCCACCAGGCGCGGGCCACCGCCCGGGTCAGGTACAGCCGGCGCTCGGCCCGGGTGATCCCGACGTAGGCCAGGCGGCGCTCTTCCTCGAGTTCCTTGTCATCAGTCATCGACCGCTGGTGCGGGAACACGTGTTCTTCCATCCCGGTCAGGAACACCACCGGGAACTCCAGCCCCTTGGCCGTATGCAGGGTCATCAGCGTGACCAGCCCGCCATGCTCGGCCCCGGCCGGGATCTCGTCGGCGTCGGCCACCAGCGATACCTGCTCCAGGAAGTCGGTCAGCGTCCCGTCCGGGCGCTGCGCGTCGAACTCCCGGGCCACCGAGACCAGCTCGTTCAGGTTCTCGATCCGGCTCGCGTCCTGCAGGTCGGTGGACGCCTCCAGCTCGGCCAGGTACCCGGACCGGTCCAGGATCATCTCGGCCAGGTCGGCCACCGGCAGGCCGGCCGCGGCCTCGGCCCGCAGCCCGTCCATCAGCTCATTGAATGAGGCGATCGCCTTGGCCGACCGGGCCGCCATCCCCGGCGCGTCGTCGGGCCGGGCCAGCGCGGCCGCGAAGCTGATCCGGTCCCGCTGGGCCAGTGCGGCCACGCACGCCTCGGCCCGCTCGCCGATGCCGCGGCGGGGCACGTTGAGCACCCGGCGGAGCGACACCTCGTCTTCCGCGTTCGCGGTCAGCCGCAGGTAGCCGAGCAGGTCGCGGACCTCACGGCGCTCGTAGAAGCGGACGCCGCCGACCACCTTGTAGGGCAGCCCGGCGCGGATGAAGACTTCCTCGAACGCACGCGACTGGGCGTTGGTCCGGTAGAACACGGCCACCTGCCCGGGAGTGGCCTCGCCCTCGTCGGTGAGCCGGTCCACCTCCTCGGCCACGAACGCGGCCTCATCGTGCTCGCTGTCCGCCACGTAGCCGACGATGGGTGCCCCGTCCCCCGCGTCCGACCAGAGGTTCTTGGGCACCCGGCCGGTGTTGCGGGACACCACCGCGTTGGCCGCGGCCAGGATGTTCTGGGTGGACCGGTAGTTCTGCTCCAGCATGATCACGGTGGCATCGGCGAAGTCCCGGGTGAACTCCTCGATGTTCCGGATGGTGGCGCCGCGGAACGCGTAGATGGACTGGTCGGCGTCGCCGACCACGCACAGCTCGGAGGGCTCGACGTCATTGGCGTCTAGGTCAGCCTGCCCCGTTCGTTTAGAAAAA
>DATCUG010000426.1:0-2305 GCA_036567525.1 Streptosporangiaceae bacterium
GTGGTGCCACGGAACACGGTCTGCACCAGGCCGGCCAGCGCGGCGTTCTTCGGCTGGGCCAGGGACTGTGCGGACAGCTGCGAGTAGGTCTTGCCGTGGCCCATCTCGGCCAGATGGACCGCGATGAAGTGGTCGGCGTACGTCTTGGCCTGCGCGCCGGTGGTCAGGGTCTGGCCGGCGTAGGCACCCATCGCGGCCTGGTCGGCCGCGGGCAGCGCCTTGAATTCGGGGTTGCTCTTGCCCGGGAAGACGATCTTCTGGGCGACGAGTTGGTCGTGCACCTGGCTGTTGGCGAACGAGTAGCCCCAGATCAGCAGTCCGCCCGCGACGAGCAGGACAGCGGCCAGGACGAGGCCGCCGGTGCTGACCAGTAGGTCAAAGGTCTTGCGGCGCATTGTAATGCCTCCCTTTTAGGGGGCCGGGCTAATGGTCCGGTCATTCATTTTGTCTTTTTACATGGTGCAGCCTGCCCACATGGGCAGGCAGGGTCGCCCGGCCTGGCCCGTTCAGGACTTCCGTCACCGCTGTGGCAGCCCTTGGTCTGGCTGGTGAATAGGCCGCTAATAACACAGGCCCAGGGGCCCGCGTCCAGTGGACTTTTGGCCCTATCCGGATCTCCGGGCGGAAACCACCGTGGCAACCAGATCAGAAGGGAGGCGGGACAATGAAGCGGATCGCATGGGCGGCGCTGGCTGCCACGGCATGCCTGGCCCTGCTAGCAGGCAAGGATGACATCCGCCGCATCTACCGCATGTACAGCATGTGAACCGGGTTGCCCGGATCGCCGCCAGCACAGCCGATCAGCTCCGCGGCCGGGGGTCCCCCGGTATCGCTAGCCTGACCACTGCACCGCCCCCGGGCAGGTTCCGGGCGTCCGCCCAGCCGCCGTGCGCTCGCGCGATGGCCGCAGCGATGGCCAGGCCGAGGCCGGCGCCACCCGCGTTGCGGGCCCGGTCCCGGTCGGGCCGCCGGAAGCGCTCGAACGCATGGGGGAGGAAGTCCGGCGGGAAACCCGGCCCGCCGTCGCGGACCTCGATCACCAGCGTGGCCCCAGCCCGGCTGGCGGACAGCACGATGTCAGTCCCGCGCGGGGCGAACCGGAGCGCGTTGTCTACCAGGTTGTCGACGGCCTGCCGGATCCGGCCCGGGTCCACGGTGGCCACCAGCCCGGCGGGCGCGTCAACCTGGCAGGTGACGCCAGCGGCCGCGCCCCGGGCGCCGGCCCGATCGGCGCTCTGGGCCAGCACGGCGGCGATGTCAGCAGGCTCTGGGTGGATGGCGAGCTTGCTCTCGTCGCCGCGGGCCAGCAGCAGCAGGTCGTCGGTGATCCGCGCCAGCCTGGTCACTTCTTCCCGGGCCGTGGCCACCGCGGTCGCGAGTTCCTCCTTGTTCCGCCCGGGGCGGCTGGCCAGTTCGAGTTCCCCGGCCAGCACGGCGAACGGTGAGCGCAGCTCGTGGCTCGCGTCTGCGGCGAACGCGCGCTGCTGGGCCAGCGCGCCGCGCAACCGCACCAGCAGGTCGTTCATGGTCACGGCCAGGGCGGCGATCTCGTCGTGGGTGCGCGGCACCTGGAGGGTGGACCCGGTGCCGGTGCCGGACAGCGCGGCGGCTTCCCGCCGCATCCGCTCCACCGGGACCAGCGCAGCCCGGGCCAGCCAGTAAGCGCCGATACCGGCCAGGATCAGGAACGCGGCCCCGCCGATCCATAGCGCGGCGGTCACCCCGCCGAGCGTCCGGGAGGACTCGTCCAGCGAAACGCCGGCGATCGCCACCCAGCCCGGCCGCCCGGCGAACGGCGCGGCCACCAGCCGGGCCGGGTCGTCGTCGATCGTGCTGGTCAGCGCCACCTCGCCACGCCGGGCCTGGGCCACCGTGGCGGACGGCAGCAGCGGCTTGCGACCCGCGTCGGTGCTGGCCGCCCGGACCCGGCCGGAGGCATCCAGCACCTGCACCACGTACTCGCCGGGGAGCAGCTTCGTGTCCACTGCCGGTCCCGGTGCGGTTCGTGGCCCCTGGAGATACCGGCCGGCCTGGCTGAGCTGCGCGGCCAGCGCCGCGTCCGTCGCATTCAGCAGCGAGGCCGACAGCCGGCTATAGAACAGCCACCCGCCCACCGCGAATGCGGCGGCCAGCGCGGCGACGAACACCAGCGCCACACGCAGCCGGATCGGCACGGCTACCCCTGATCCTGGTGCCGGAGCCGATAGCCCATCCCGCGCACGGTTTCCAGGTCATGGCGGCCGAACGGCGTATCGATCTTCCGGCGCAGGTAGGTCACATACTGATCCACCACGTTAGAGCTTCC
>DATCUG010000427.1:0-7696 GCA_036567525.1 Streptosporangiaceae bacterium
CGCGTCATGGGCGGAGCCGAGCATCCGGTAGCAGTACCCGGTCAGCTCCCCCCGGTGCATCTCCAGGTCATAGGAAACAGTGCCGGTGGTGGCGATGGTTCTCACGCTCCTCCCGTCTTCAGCCCGACCCTACCCACCTGGGCCGGGCCGTGGCGAGCCCCACTCTGCCACCACCCACCGACAGTCCCGCCCAAGGCCGACTGGACCGACGAGCGAGGAACGAGTGAGGAGGGGAAGTAGCCGCGCCAAAGGCGCGCGCCGCCGACTGGACTGAGGAGCGAGGGAGCGAAGCGAGCGAGCGACGAGGGAAGCTCGGCGGGTTAAAGCGCGCCGGCGGCGCAAATGTTACTGTCCGCGTTCCTGGCGGCGGCGCCAGCGCTCTTCCATGCGTTCCATGAACCGGGTCCGGGGGCCAGCGGCTGGCCGGGCCCGCCGCTCCCGGGCCGGGCCGCGCGTGGCCGCGCCACCGGACATGTGCCGCCAACTGGACAGGGCCCACATCGAACAGGCCAGCATGACGACGAAACCAGCGACACCCACGACGGTGAGCTTGGATACGACACCGGCCAGCAGCAGGCCGACCCCGAGCAGGAAGCCGATCGCGGCTTCAACGATCCGGCGCTTGTAGTGCACCCGGGGATCCTTCGCGCGCACCGCCTGCGCGAATTTCGGATCGTCAGCATAGAGCGCACGCTCGATCTGCTCGAGCTGACGCTGCTCGTGCTCAGACAGCGGCACGGCGCCTCCCATGAAACCTCGCGCGCGGGGACGGGTGCGATGACTTCATCTCACGGTCCAGGTTCTTCCTCAAGAATACGAGCCCGGCCGCTCTGGGTGGAAGGGTAGTGGAAGGGTAAAGGAGTTCCCGCCCTTCCCACGGTTCCGGTCCCTGGCCAGCCGGGCCAGGATCCAGCCAAACGGGTATTCGAATTCATGCCGTTAGTGGCGATCATATCAGCTTTCGTCCGGCGGGGGCGGTGGCGTCTCTGGTCGCTGCCCGGTCACCAGGGCGGCGGGCCGTACCGAGTCAGCGCCGAACCGGCCGCTGATCCGGTCCAGCGCTTGTTCCGCGTCGCGCCAGCCGGCTTCCCGCTGGCCGAACGCCAGCTGGGTGGCCGCCCGGGACGCCGGGACCAGGCCATTCGCCCGCACCCCGACCAGCCGGAGCCGGGCCCGCGAGTCGAGACCGGACGCACCGTACAGCGCGCACGCGGTGGTGTAGATGATTTGCGCCACATCGGTGGGCTCGGGCAGCGTGCGTGACCGGGTGATGGTGGTGAAGTTGGCCAGCCTGAGCTTGATCACCACGGTCCGGGCCAGCGCATCGGCCGCCCGCAGGCCACGGGCGGTCCGCCCGGACAGCCGGAGCAGCTCGCGGCGGATCACCTCGGGATCGTCGACGTCGCTGGGGAACGTCTCCTCCGCGCCGATGCTCTTCTCCGGGGCCCGGCTGACCACCGGGCGCTCGTCCCGTCCCCAGGCCAGCGCGGCCAGGTGGGCGCCGGCCGCCTGGCCGAGCTCGCGCTGCAAGGTGGCCACCGGGATCTGCGCGATGTCCCCGACCGTGCGCAGCCCGAGCCGGGCCAGCACCTGGCCGGTCTGCTCGCCCACCCCCCACAGCGCGGCCACCGGGAGCGGGTGCAGGAAGTCCAGCACGCCATCGGCCGGCACCACCAGCAGCCCGTCGGGCTTGCACCGGGCCGAGGCCAGCTTGGCCACGAATTTGCAGGATGCGACCCCGACCGAGCAGGTGATGCCCTGCTGCTCGGCGATCGCGGCCCGGATCAGCTCGCCGATCTGGGCCGGCCGGCCGAGCCGCCGGATCGCCCCGGACACGTCGAGGAAGGCCTCATCCAGCGCGAGCGGCTCCACCTCCGGGGTGACTGACCGGAAGACCGCCATGACTTCCCGGGAGACCGCCGCATACAGCCCATGCCGGGGCGGGATGAAGATGGCCTGCGGGCACAGCCGGCGGGCCCGGGTCACCGGCATGGCCGACCGCACCCCGAACTGGCGGGCCGGGTAGGAGGCGGAGAGCACCACGCCCCGGCTGGAGGTGGCGCCCACGATCACCGGCAGCCCGGCCAGCTCGGGCCGGTCCCGCAGCTCCACGCTGGCATAGAACGCGTCCATGTCCACGTGCAGGATGGGGCAGCCGCTGTCGTCCGCGGCAGCTGGCTCAGCGGAAGCCGAGGACATGGAACTGCGCCGCGATGTCGTGGAACGCCGGGTGCACCGAGGTGGCCCGCTCCAGCGCCAGCAGGGCGTCCGCCGCTCCCGGGTCGACATCGGCGAACGAGCCGGGGACGAGATCGGTGAACACCCGGATGCCGTGCGCCGGCCCGGGCCGCAGCCCGGCCGCCTCGATCAGCCCGGTCACCTCGGCCAGGGTGAACCGGCGCGGGGCCGTCGTGCCGGTGGCCGCGACCGCGGCCAGCAGCCGCCGCGCCTCGTCGAACCGCCCAGCCAGGGCCCGGTGAATGACCGCCGCGACGGCGCTGGCGGCCAGCACGCTCACCGCGCCACCCGGCCGCAGCACGCTGGCCACCGCGGTCATGGCCGCGGCCGGGGAATCCACATACTCCAGGACGCTGTGGCACAGCACCAGGTCGGCGCCCTGCCCGTCGGCCAGCTCGGCCAGGTCAGTGGCGTCCCCCTGGACCGCGCGCAGCGGCACCGACATCTCCGCCGCGCGGCGTTGCGCGGCGGCCAGCGAGTCCGGGCTCGGGTCCACCACGGTGACCGTGTGCCCGGCCGCGGCCAGCGGCACCGCGAATCCCCCGGTCCCGCCGCCCGCGTCGATGACGTCCAGCCGGGTCCGGCCGGTCTGCGCGGTCAGCTCGGCGGTCACCGCCCGCAGCACGTCGCGGACCACCATGGTGCGCGCGTCGTCATACCGGTCCATCCGGTGGCCCGGCACGCTGTGCTCCGGCACACTCTGCTCCGGCACACCCTGCTCCGGCACACCCTGCTCCGGTGCGGGCCGGTCCGCCGCGTACTGTGCCTGCCCAGGCTGTGCCTGCACGGCCACCCTCCTCGCTCACCCTGCTTCCCCAATGTAGTGCTGATCAACGACAATCCCGGGACGTGCCCCCGGGCGGCGCCGCTCGTGGTGAACCATGCTTGGCCAGAAACCGTGTTGATAGCAGTGTTTCCCGGCGAAACCCCCCAGCCGGCGCACACCTTTTCTACCTGGATTAGCACCGGCGCGGGCGGGCAGAACTACGCCAACATGGCAAGGCCTGCGGGCTATCTGCTGCTTTGCTCTGAGCTGCCTAGGAGAATGGTCATCGATGTCCAAACCGGCCTCGCGTCCGCGACGCAACCCCTAGGCTCTCCCCCATGCACGAGCACCTTGAGCTCCCCCGGCCGCTACGGTTGCTCCGCTGCACTGGGCTGAGCCTGAGCGAGTCCCTCGGGCTTCCCCTGGCGGCTTACTTCCTCGGTGCCTGGCTCGGCGGCCAGACCGTCGGGCTGCTGGCCGGGACCGGCGCCATCTGGCTCACCGCGCTGATCCGCAGGATCTTCTCGGGTTCGGTGCCCAGCCTGCTGACCATCTCCGCCATCGTGCTCAGCCTGCAGACCGTGCTGGTCCTGGCCACCGGCGAGCTGTGGATCTTCCTGCTCCAGTTCCCGCTCGGCTACCTGATCATGTTCTTCCTGTTCGCCCGGACCGCGCGCGGCCCGAACCCGATCGTGGCCAAGCTGGCCGCCGAGGTGGTGGCACTGCGCCATCCGGCCCACCACCCGGGGCTGCACCGGTTCTTCCAGGGCGCCACCTGGCTCTGGTCCGGCATCTTCCTGGTCCTGACGGCCGGCCTGGGCGTGATGATGGTGACCGAGACGGCCAGCATGTTCATGCTGCTTTCGACCGTGGCCACGATCGTCCTGACCGTGGCGGGTATCGGCGCCTCCGTGCTCTGGTTCATTTCAGTACTCCGCAAGCACGGCCTGCGAGTCAGGTTCGCCGCGGCCTAGCTGGCGTTAAGTAAAAGAAAGAGAGCCGGCTCAGACGGTCAGCGTTGGCTTCAGCTCCAGCAGCCGGCCCAGCAGCCCGTTCACGAACGTGGGTGACGCGTCGGTGGACAGGTCGCGGGCCAGCAGCACGGCCTCGCTGATGGCCACCGCGTCCGGCACATCCTCCGCCCACAGCAGCTCGTAGAGGCCGATGCGCAGCACGTTCCGGTCCACCACCGGCATCCGGTCCAGCGACCAGCCTTCGGCGTGCTTGGACAGCAGTTCGTCGATGCGCTCGCGGTGCGCCTGCACGCCGCGGACCAGTTCGGCCGCGTACTCGCTGACCGGCGGGCTGGCCGCGATGATGCGCTGCTCCAGCAGGTCCAGCACGGGCTCGCCGCGCACCTCAGCCTCGAACAAGATGTCAAGGGCCCGCTTGCGGGCCTTACTCCGGGCAGGCACCGGCCGGGCTAGGCGCGGCCGAGGTAGTCACCCGTGCGGGTGTCCACCTTGACCTTTTCCCCGGTCGTGATGAACAGCGGCACCTGGATCTGCGCGCCGGTCTCCAGCGTGGCGGGCTTGGTGCCGCCGGTGGACCGGTCGCCCTGCACGCCCGGGTCGGTCTGGCTTACGGCCAGCTCCACCGACGCGGGCAGCTCGACGTACAGCGGGGTGCCGTTGTTGAACGCGATGGTGGCGGTCTGCTCTTCCAGCAGGTAGTTCGCGGCGTCGCCGACCGTGGCCTGGGGGATGTGCGGCTGGTCGTAGTCCTGGGTGTCCATGAAGACGAAGTCCTCGCCCTCACGGTAGAGGTACTGCATCTCCCGCTTGTCGACGTTGGCCACGTCGACCTTGACCCCGGCGTTGAAGGTGCGGTCCACGACCTTCCCGGAGAGCACGTTCTTCAGCTTGGAACGGACAAAGGCGCCGCCCTTGCCCGGCTTGACGTGCTGGAATTCAACCACGGTCCAGAGCTGGCCGTCGATGTTCAGCGTCATGCCGTTCTTGAAGTCGTTTGTGGTGGCCACGGCTGTCTATCTCCTGCGGACGGGTAGGCCTCGCCTGCCGGTTACAGGACGAGCAGTTCCCGGGTGGTTGTGGTGAGAAGCTCCTGCGGTGCCGCCGTCCCCGCCGCGGCGCGCACCACCAGGGTGTCCTCGATCCTGACGCCGCCTTGCCCCGGCAGGTAGATACCGGGCTCAACGGTGATGGGGACCCGGTCCCCGAGTGTACCCGTCCGGCCGTACCCCATGATCGGTGCCTCATGGACTTCCAGGCCCACGCCATGGCCGAGGCCGTGCTGGAAATGGTCGCCGTGGCCAGCCTGGCTGATCAGCCCGCGGGCCGCGCCATCCACCTGGGCGACGTCGGCGCCGGGCACGGCCGCGTCGATGCCGGCCTGCTGCGCCGCGGCCACCAGGTCATAGATCTCGCGCTGCCAGCCGGCCGGTGCGCCGAGCGCGACGGTCCGGGTCATGTCCGCGTGGTAGCCCGCGTACCGGGCCCCGCAGTCGATGGTGATCAGATCCCCGGAGGCCAGCGGGCGGCTGGACGGCGCGTGGTGCGGGATGGCGCCGTTCGGGCCGCTGGCCACGATGGTTTCGAAGGCGGGCTGTTCCGCCCCCAGATCGGCCATGGTGCGCTCGACGAGCACGGCCAGCTCACGTTCGGTCAGGCCGGGCCGGATGTGGCCGGTGATCTGGTCGAACGCCTGCGACGTGATCGCGCACGCCTGGGCCAGCAGGGCGATCTCCGCCTCGTCCTTGACCATCCGCAACTGCTCCACGGCGTGGCCCAGCGGCACCAGGTCCAGGGCCGGGGCCGTGGTGGCGAGTTCCTGGTGCCGCTGCACGGTCATCTCCTGCGCCTCGAAGGCCAGCCTGGTCAGCTGGCGTTCGGTGGCCAGCTTGGCTAGCGCGGGCTCGATGAAACGCTCGATGAGCAACTCCAGGTCTTCCGCGTCGCGGCGGGCGGCTCCTTCATACCGGGAGTCGGTGGCCAGCACGGCCGCGTCGCCTTGTGCCGGGAGCAGCAGGGCCGCGTTGGAGCTGGCCAGGCCGGTCAGGTAACGGACGTTGGGCAGGCTGGTGATCAGCGCGGCGTCCGCGCCGAGGGCGGCCACCATAGGCTGCAGGCGCTGGCGGCGGGCCAGCTCGATTTCCGGCATGTCCCGACTGTACGCGGGCGGGGCGGCGTGGCTAGCCAGGCATCGTGGCGTAGCTAGCCCGGGATCGTGGCGTGGGCCAGCATGGACAGGCGAATCGGGTGCAGCGTGTCGGATCGTGCCCACAGTCGCGGGCTGATCGAGTCGTGCTGGCTGATGTGCTCGATGCGGGCGAAGCCGTGCGTTGTCAGCAGGGCCGCCATCTCGTCCGGGGCCAGGAAGCTCAGCCACGGCTCACCGCGCTGCGCGGCGACCGGGGCGACCTGGTCGGCGTAGCTCTGGCCGTCGGCGTCCCGGCAGCCGGGCGGCAGGATGTGGTCGGTGATCAGCTCGCTGCCGGCGGCGAACGTGCCGAGTTCTTTGAGCGTCTGGCTGATGGCCTCCCGGGTCAGGTACATGGTGACGCCGAGCCAGCTGACCAGGCTGGGCTGGCCTGGGTCGAAACCGGCCGCGCGCAGGCTGGCGGCTAGCTCGCCGTGCTCGAAGTCGGTGGGCACGAACGCGGTGCCGTCCGGGACCAGGAGGCCGGCCTTGGCTAGCTGCCCGCGCTTCCATTCCTGGGTGGCTGGGTGGTCGACCTCGAACACGCGGACTTGGCTGGCCAGCTTGGCGCGGTAGGCGAAGGAATCCAGCCCGGCGCCCAGGATCACGTACTGGCTCATGCCCCGGCCGGCCGCGGCGGCCAGCCGGTCCTCGGTGTACCGGCTCCGGCAGGTCGCCTGGGCCCGGGCCGCGGACAGCACCGGATGGTCGCCATGGGCCCGGTGATAGCCGATGAACTCCTCGGCCTGCTCGCCGAGCAGTTGTGCCGCCAGGTGGTCGGTGAAGATGTGCGGCGGCTGGTCCACGATGAGGTGTGCCGCCCGGGCGGCCGCCGCGGTGAGCGCGGTCTGGCTCGGCAGGTGTTGTATTTGCACGCCGCCGAGATTATCTGGACTTATCGCCAGCTTATCACAAAATAAAAAATGTCGAAAGAGCGGTGGAATTACAATTGCGTTTCTTTTAGTGGCAGATATTGCGCTGGGTTATGCTGCGGCGTCATGGCGGCAGAACGTGATCTGCCCCGGCTGCTGCGCGGCATGCGCCCGTCGCTGAACCCGGGCCGTTTCGTCTTCACCACGGTGGCCGGCCCGGTGCCGCCGGGGCTGTCGCCGGTGGTTACCGTGACCGAGCCGGAGGGCCGCACGCTGGTGCTGCCGCAGCACGAGGCGGACGCGGCCGGCCTGGGCTATGACTACGTGGCCGGCTGGATCACGCTGCGGGTCACCTCGGCCCTGGACGCGGTCGGGCTGACCGCCGCGGTGGCCGGCGAGCTGGCCCGGGCCGGGCTGAGCTGCAACGTGGTGGCCGGCTACCACCACGACCATGTGTTCGTCCCGCACGACCGCGCCGCCGAGGCCGTCCGGGTGCTGGAAGCCCTGGCCGGCCAGGCGTCAGGTGAGGACCGGCCGCCCGTCTAGGATCCGGCGCCCAGCCGGCCCACCCAATGCGGCCCGCCGCCGGCCGTCCAGCCCACCCGGTGGCGGCAGCCGTCAGCTGTCCAGCCCACCCGGTGGCGGCAGCCCTCCGCAGCCC
>DATCUG010000428.1:0-4667 GCA_036567525.1 Streptosporangiaceae bacterium
CGGCGGCCAGCCCGGCTTCACCATCACCCGGCTCGGGCCCCGGCGCACGCCGCGCGGCGCGTCGCGGCGCGCCCGGTGGCGCCCCAGCCCGGGACTCGTCGGCGTGACGGCGACGGCCATCGTGCTGGCCGGGCTGGCCGCCGGGGGCGCCGTGCTGATGGAGCCAGCCGGGCACCACGAGGCCAGCGTGCCCAGCGCACCGTTACCAGGCGCCGGCCAGTCGATGGCCAACCACGGCGGGCGGATGCACATGCGGACCCGGCTGGCCGGGCCGGCCCGGACCAGCCCGTGGCCAGCGCCAGCCAGCCCGCGCCGGGTCCCGATGACGGGGAAGGCCCACGCCCCGGTGGTGGTCCCGCACCTGGTCCGGCCGGCCCGGATGGGGGCCGAAGTGGCCGGCGTCGGCTGCCCCAGCAGCCCGAACGACGGGATCAGCCTGGCCGACGCCAGCACCGGTCCCGGGTGGACCACGGCGGGCGGTGGCTGGACCGGCAACGGCTGCGACGGCAGCTCGGTCTGGACCATGGACCCGAACGGCAACCAGGCCAGCCCGTCCACGCTGACCTGGTTCTTCTACCCCAGCATGCAGGCTTCCTCGTGCCGGCTTTCGGTGTTCGTGCCGAGCCGGAACGCACTCGGCGTGGGCACCTACCAGGTCTCAGCCGGGTCGGCCAGCCTGGGCGGCATGTCCATTGACCAGGCGGGCAGCCAGGGGGAGTGGGTCTCGCTGGGCAGCTACCCGGCGGCCGGCGGCATGCTGACCGTCCAGTTGCTGCCCGGCACGGCCACGCTCACCGCAGCCACCGTCGGCACCGGCCAGGGCGGCCACAACGGCCCGGGCGGCAACGGCAAGGGTAACGGCAACGGCGGCTCCGGGAACGGTGACGGCAACGGCAAGGGCGGCCCGGAGCCGGCGCCCAGCCCCAGCCCGTCGCCCGGGCACAACGCCGCCGTAGCCGCGTCGGCGGCCCGGGCCAGCTGCCACTAAGCACTAAGCAGTTATTGCCGGCGCATTACGGGTTGCGCAGAGCTCTCTCTGAGCGGTGTATCCGGGCGGCCGCGCATCGTACGGTGGTCTGGTGGCAGAAGCGGCGATGCGGTGCCGCCGGTGAACGTGCTGAGCCTGAGCCCCCGCCGCCGCGGGGCGTGGCGCCGATGGTTGATCGTGCTGGCGGGCACCGTGGCGTTGTGCTCGATCCCAGCCGTGATCGCGGCGCTGCCGGTGCAGGGCTCCACCATCAGCGCGGCCGCGCTGCATGCCCGCATCATGGCCTCGGCCGGCCGGCCTTACCAGGGCTACGCGGAGAGCACCGCCGATTTCGGCCTGCCCAGCCTGCCCGACCTGAACAACGTGAGCATGCTGCTGGACGGCACCACCGACCAGTACGTGTGGTACCGCTCGGCCGGCTACTGGCGGGCCGACGTGGTCTCCGCGGAGGGTGAGAACGACACCTACTCCGACGGCGGCGTGACCTACCTGTGGAACTACGGCAGCAACAGCCTCATCCAGGTCATCGGCCCGGAGCCGGTCCGGCTGCCCCGGGCCGCCGACCTGCTGCCGCCTGAGCTGACCCGGCGGCTGCTCAGCATCGCCGGGAGAGCCGTACACCTCAGCCGGCTGCCGTCCCGCCGGGTGGCCGGGGTGGCCGCGGCCGGCCTGCGGGTCACCCCGGCCGGCTCGGGCACCACGATCGGCGCGATCGACATCTGGGCCGACCCGCACACCGGGCTGCCGGTCGAGGTCCAGCTCACCGCGCGGGGGTCAGCCCATCCGGTGCTGATCAGCAACTTCCTGGAGCTGAACCAGACCGAGCCGTCGCTGGACGCGGTCACCCCGCATCCCGCCCCGCAACTCGGCCTGGCCACGGCCCGGCAGCCGGACATCGACCGGGTGCTGAACGGCGATGGCGACGGGGACAGCGACACCGACCCGTTCCCCAGTGCACTGGGCGGGCAGCGCCTGGTGCCGGTCCCGGGCGGCCCGTCGGGCGTCGCGATCTACGGGTCCGGGCTGTCCCGGCTGGTGGTGCTGCCGCTGCCGCACAGCCTCGGCCCGCAGGCGTTCAGCGCGGCCGTGCAGGCCGGCGCCGACCTGGTTCCGCTCACCGGGCAGACCGGCGCGGTGATCCGCACCCCGCTGCTGAACGTTCTCATGGTCACCGCGGGGTTTCACCACGCCACGTGGCTGTTCGCCGGCGCGGTGACCCCGGCAGTGCTGGAAAAGGCGGCCAACAGCATGATCAATGACCTGAACCACTTCCGGTTCCGCCGGCCACCGGGCGGTGGCCGGTGATCGCCACCCGGGCGCTGACCAAGCGCTACGGCCGGCTGCTCGTGGTGGACCAGATCGACCTGGACGTCCGGGAAGGCGACCGGTACGGGTTCCTCGGGCCGAACGGCTCCGGCAAGACCACGGTGGTCCGCATGCTGCTCGGCCTGGTCTACGCGACCAGCGGCGAGATCCAGGTCATGGGCAAGCGGGTGCCCAAGCAGGTGGCCGACGTACTGCCGTCGATCGGCTCGCTGGTGGAGGGCCCGTCCGCGTACGGCCACCTGTCCGGGCGGGCCAACCTGGCTCTGATCGACGCGGCCGGGACGGCGGGCAGCCGGCGCACCCGGCAGCGGCGCATCGCGGACACCCTGGACCGGGTCGGCCTGGGCGGCATCGACAACCGGCCGGTCAAGCGGTACTCGCTCGGCATGCGGCAGCGGCTCGGCCTGGCCGCCGCGCTGCTGCGCACCCCGAAGCTGCTGATTCTGGACGAGCCGACCAACGGCCTTGACCCGCAGGGCATCCGGGAGATCCGCGACCTGCTCATCGAGCTCAACCAGGCCGGCGCCACCGTGTTCCTGTCCAGCCACCAGCTCAGCGAGGTCGAGCAGCTGTGCACCCGGGTCGGCATCATCAACCAGGGGCGGCTGGTCGAGCAGGACGAGCTGGCCGCGCTGCGCGCGCCGACCGGCCGGACCATCGTGCACACCCCCGACGCGGATCAGGCGCGCGAACTGCTCGACGGCCGCGTCGAGCTGAGCGAAGCGGACCGGCTGTTGGTCCGCGACACCGACACCGCCTTGCTTAACGCCCAGCTGGTGGCGGGTGGGGTCCGCGTCACTGAGATCTCCGCCGAGCGCCGGTCGCTGGAGGAGGTAGTCCTCGCGGTGACCAGCTCGGGCTCTGACCGGGTGGACCGGCCGGCCAGCAGCGGCCGTCCAGCCGCCCCGGACACTGGCCAGGACAGCGACGTCCTGGAGCAGGGCAACGTGGCCAGCAAGGAGCAGGCGTGATCCGGGTCGAGCTGGTCAAGCTGGTGCGCAGGCCGCGCAGCTGGGTGAGCATCCTGCTGCTGTGCGGGCTGCCAGTGGTGGTGGCGGTGTTCGTCGCGGTCACGCACATCGCGCCGCCGCCCGGCCAGGGCCCGGCCCTGCTGTCCGAGGTGCTGTCCAGCGGCACCCTGTACCCGGCCGCCGCGCTGGCCATCGTGCTGCCGATCTTCCTGCCGGTGGCGGTGGCCGTGGTGGCCGGGGACGCCATCGCGGGCGAGGCCAGCGCGGGCACACTGCGGTACCTGCTGGCCCGGCCGGTGGGCCGGACCCGGCTGCTGGTGGCCAAGCTGATCACACTGATCGTGTACACGCTGTCCGCCGTGCTGCTGGTGGCGGGCACCGCGTACCTGACCGGGATCACGCTGTTCGGCTCGAAGCCGGTCGCCGCCACCTCAGGCGGCCTGACCACGTCCAATATCGCGAGCGCGGCCACCTCGCTGTCCGGCACGGCGATGAGCCCCACCGACATCGCGCTGCGCACCATCGGGGCGATCTCGTTCATCGCGGTGTCCATGCTCGGCGTGGGCGCGATCGCGCTGTTCCTGTCCACCATCACCGATTCCGCGCTGGGCGCCGCGCTCGGCGCGCTGGCCGCGCTGATCACCAGCGAGGTGCTGGTCACGCTGAACGCCGCCTCCGCGGTGGACCCGTACCTGCCCACCCGGTACTGGCTGGCCTGGGTCGACTTCTTCCGTGAGCCGATCGTCTGGCGCAACATCGAGCGGGGCTTCGCGGTGCAGGCGGTGTACGTGCTGGTGTTCCTCGGTGCCGCCTGGGCACATTTCGCCACCAAGGACGTGACCAGCTAGTCTGCCGCCTGATGGCGGAACCGATATATGTAGGCAAGGCCGCGGTGGACGCGCAGCAGGACCGGGGCTGGCTGCTCGGCCACTTCAAGCCGGACGGTGACCCGCGGCACACCGGCGACGTTGAGGTCAAGTGGGCCATCCACCCCGAGGGTGACCGCCGCCCGCAATGGGTGGCCGGGGAGCGGCGGTCCGCGCTGCTGCTGCTGATCAGCGGCCGGTTCCGGGTCGAGCTGCCCGGGCGCAGCGTGCTGCTCGACGAGCACGGCGACTACGTCGTGTTCCACGGACTGAGTCACTCCTGGCACGCCGAGCAGGCCTCGGTGGTGCTGGCCGTGCGCTGGCCCTCGACGCCCGGCTACGCGCTGACCGACCCGGAGCAGCAGCCATGACCGACCCAGCCGACCTCGGTGTGCTGGCCGCGGCGGACCTGCTGCGCCGCCGGGAACTGTCCGCGGCCGAGTTGCTGGCCGCCTGCCAGCGCCGCATCGCCGAGCGCAACGGCGGGCCGCCCACGTTCGACGGTGCGCCCGCCGC
>DATCUG010000429.1:0-16203 GCA_036567525.1 Streptosporangiaceae bacterium
GCTCGTCCAGCAGCAGCACCTTGGCGTTGGACGTCACCGCCCGGGCTACCGCGATGGCCTGCCGCTGGCCACCGGACAGCTTGGCCACCTCGGCGTCCACCGACGGGATGTTCACCCCGATCCGGTCCAGCTGCTCCTTGGCCGTGCGCTTCATGCTCCGGTTGGACAGCAGCCGGAGCCTGGTCCGCTCCCGGTTCAGGAACATGTTGTGGTACACGGTCAGCTCGTTGATCAGCGCCAGGTCCTGGTACACGGTGTCGATGCCGGCCGCCCGGGCCTCGTCCACCGACCTGAAGTGGACTTCTTTGCCCTCCAGGATGATCTTGCCGGTGGACGGCGGCTGGAAGCCGCAGATGATCTTGATCAGGGTGGACTTGCCCGCGCCGTTGTCGCCCAGCAGCCCGAGCACCTCGCCCTGGCCCAGGTGCAGGTTCACGTCGTGCAGGGCGCGGACCGCGCCGAACCGCTTGCTGATGTGCTCGACCCGGAGCACGTCGCCCTGGGCGTCAGCCACCGCGCCGCCGCCGGTGGCTGGGCTCGGTGTTGGCTCTGCCGACATTAGTTCCTCCCCGCAGCCCGCAGCCGGGCCAGCCGGACGTTGACGATCATGGACACGAGGATGGCCGCGCCGAACACGATGTTCAGCGGGTTGGCGCTGATCCCGGCCACGTTCAGCCCGTTGAGCAGGGTGGCCAGCACGATGGAGCCGAGGAACGCGCCGAGGATGGTGCCGGATCCGCCGAGCATCGCGGTGCCGCCGATGACCGCCGCCGTCACCGCGTAGAACATCGGCTGGTAGCCACCCGCGCTCGGGTCGATCGTGTTGGTGTAGAACGCGTTCTGCAGCCCGACCAGCGCGCCCAGCGTCGCGGTCATCATGAAGTTCCCGTACTTGATCCGGCCGGTCTTGATGCCCGCCTCCCGGGCGCCAAGCTGGTTGCCGCCGGTCGCGATCGTGTACAGCCCCCACTTGGTCCGGTTCAGCACCACGAAGAAGAACGCGGCGATACACACGGCCCAGATGAACTGGGACCACGGCGCCGCGCCGATCCACCGGCCGGGGCCCAGCGTGGAGGTGGGGATGGTGGCCGGGTAGGCGTGCGACGTGGTGAGGGTGAGGCCCCAGAGGATGAAGCCGGTGCCCAGCGTGGTGATGAACGAGGGCAGCCCCATGGTGACGGTGAGGAAGCCGTTGCACCAGCCGGCGAACAGGCCGAAGACCAGCGAGAGGATGATGCCCAGCGCCACCGGGAAGTGGTAGAAGTCGATCAGGTAGTGCATCAGGAACGGCGAGAACATGTACACGAAGCCGACCGACAGGTCGATCTCCCCGCAGATCAGCAGGAAGACCTCGCCGCAGGCGATGATGATGATCGGCGCCGCGGTCTCCGACAGCAGGTTGGCCAGGTTCGTCTGGCTGACGAACGTCGAGTTGTACCTGATGCCGAAGTAGAGCAGCAGCACCACCGCCACCACGAACACGGTGACCTCGCGCTGCCGGGCCAGGAAGCCCAGCGCGCTGCCGAGCGGACTCGGAGCACCACCCGCCGGCGGGGGCGGCGTCACGGTCTTTGGTGTGCGCTCAGTGATCTCGCTCATATCGACTCCAGTTTCCCTTCCCTCACCACATCAATCGGCGGCAGGACAGACTGGCGCTTTTTAGGCCAGTCTGCCCCGCCGCCGGTCTTACCTGCTAGTCGGGTTGGTCACGTGCTGGTGGTGGCAGTCGGGTTGCTGATCGCGCCGGACGGGCGGGAGATGTACTTCTGCGCCGCGGTGGAGCCCTGGAACCGGCTGCTCTTGCTGTACGGCGCGGCGTTCGACTTGGTGATGAACGTCAGGCCGGTGTCGGTGTCCGACGGGCTGATCGTGCCGCCCGAGATGTTGAACAGGTAGGTGTACAACGTGGGCAGGAAGCCCTGCAGGTACGGGTCCTGGTAGATGGTGAAGTCGGTCTTCCCGGCCGTGATGTTGGACAGCGTGGTCGGGGTGGTGTCGAAGCCACCGTTCGGGATGGTCATGCCCGACGTGGACAGTGCCTGGCCGAGCAGCTCGGTCGAGCCCGCGTCCACCGCGAACGCACCCTTGAGGCTCTTGTGCCCGCTCAGGAACGACTTCTCCGCGGACAGCTCCTGTCCGGTGGCCGCGCCGGTGGCTACTTCGTGCACGGTGAAGGAGCTGCCGAGCACCGACACCGCGCCGTCGTAGCGCGGCTGGATGTTACCGGAGCCGGGGGTGGCGATGAAGATGGCGATCTCGCCGCCACTCGGGATGAGCGACTTGATCTTGTTGCCCAGCTGCTGGCCGGAGATGTACAGCGCCTGGCCGACGTAGGCCAGCCGGTTGGTGCCGATGTCCGGCACGCCCTTCTTGACCAGACCATCGGCGTTGTAGCTGAGCACCGGGATGCCCGCGTTCATCGCGTTCTTCACCGGGGTGGTGAACGACGTGGCGTCGATGCCGGCGTAGAAGATCCCGGCCGCCTTGGCCGCGATCGCGGTGTTGAAGTAGCTGACCATCTCGGAGGCCAGCGAGTTCTGCGAGCCGCCCCACTTCGGGGTGGGCAGGCCGAGCAGCGCGGCCGCGTCCTGGAAGCCGTACTGGGTGGGCACGAAGAACGGGTTCGTGGTCACGTGGTTGACGTACCAGAACTGCCAGGCCGGCGTCTTCGGGAAGTTGCCCGCCACGTTCTTGGCCGCCGCGCCGCTGGGCGTGCTGGACGAGCACGCCGCGAGCAGCCCGGCCGCAGCCGCCGAAGCACTGACCAGGCCGGCACTGCTGAGCAGCCGGCGACGGGTGGGCCCATCCTTCATGTTGAGTGTCTGGATGGCCTCGTCGACCGTCGGGTCGATCTTCTTCATCTATCTACCTCCAGGAGAATTCTCAGTGCTCGGCGTGACGCCACGGCGCGGCGCGCCGGGGTGAGCGAAGGTCGGGCATCCGCCTGGCGGCCATAGCCAGCGGTAGGTGCGGCAGCCGGACAGCGAGCTACCGTCCGCATCCGCTGCATCGCGACTGCCCTCGAATCCTTGTCGTGTGCTAAGGCTGGGCCACCGCAGAGCGCCGGTGCTCAGCCATACTCAGGGAACCCCCAGAAGGGCTGCTAGGCCCCCTAGTTAGCGCTATCAATCGGGTAGATCGACGCGGCGCACCCCTTGCTGGAGCCTTAAGCTAAAACACACAGACTCGATCGTCAACGAACAAGATATAAAGATCCGATTCCGGCGTCATCACAGGTCGGCTGCGCGCACCGCAGGCCACCCAGGGGGTTAGGAAGGTCACAGGCATGCTTGCCAGACACCGGCAGTCGCTGATCTTGGAGGACATCCGGCGGGCCGGCAGCGCCCGGGTGAGTGATCTCACCCAGCGCCTCGGCGTGTCGGACATGACTATCCGCCGTGACCTGGAGGCACTTGCCCGGGCCGGCCTGATCGAGAAAGTGCACGGCGGCGCCGTGCTGCCCGGCGCGCCGAGCAGTCACGAGCCCGGGTTCGAGGCCAAGTCGGTGCTGGAGCAGCCGCAGAAGGAGGCCATCGCCCGGGCGGCCGCGGCCCTGGTCGCGCCGGGTACGGCGATCGCGTTGTCGGCCGGTACGACCACGTTCGCGCTGGCTCAGCAGTTGCTGGACGTGCCCGGCCTGACAATCGTTACCAATTCGGTACGGGTGGCCAGCCTGTTCGGCACGGCCCGGCCCGCCGGGCAGCTCGGCGCCACCGCCCAGGTGGTGCTCACCGGCGGCGTGCGCACCCCGTCCGACGCGCTGGTCGGCCCGATCGCCGACATCGCGATCCGGTCGCTGCACGTGGACCAGCTGTTCCTGGGCTGCCACGGCATCGACGCCACGGCCGGCCTGACCACGCCCAACCTGGCCGAAGCCGAGACGAACCGGGCGTTCGTGCAGGCCGCCCGCCGGGTGACCGTGGTCGCCGACCACACCAAGTGGGGCATCGTCGGGCTGAGCTCGTTCGCCGCACTGGACGAGGTGGACACGCTGATCACCGACAGCCAGCTGCACCCGGAGGCCCGGGACCTGATCACCGACCTGGTCGCGGAGCTGATCGTGGCCGACGGCAGCCCGGACGGCGAGGCGGTGTCCCTGGCCCGCCCGGCCGCGGACGAGAGCTAGCCGACGGTGACGTCGGGGGCGGCGGGGGGGAGGTCGCCGTCCATGTTCTCGGCCAGCTTCATGGCCTCTTCGATCAGCGTCTCCACGATCTGCGACTCCGGCACGGTCTTGATGACCTCGCCCTTGACGAAGATCTGGCCCTTGCCGTTACCGGAGGCCACGCCCAGGTCGGCCTCGCGGGCCTCACCCGGGCCGTTCACCACGCAGCCCATCACGGCCACCCGCAGCGGCACCTCCAGGCCCTCCAGGCCCGCGGTGACCTGGTCGGCCAGCGTGTACACGTCCACCTGGGCCCGGCCGCAGGACGGGCAGGACACGATCTCCAGGCCGCGGTCGCGCAGGCCCAGCGACTCCAGGATCGCGGTGCCCACCTTGACCTCCTCGACCGGCGGCGCGGACAGCGACACCCGGATAGTGTCACCGATGCCCTCGGCGAGCAGCGCGCCGAACGCGGCCGCGGACTTGACCGTGCCCTGGAACGCCGGGCCGGCCTCGGTGACGCCCAGGTGCAGCGGGTAGTCACAGGCCTGGGCCAGCTGGCGGTAGGCAGAGATCATCACCACCGGGTCGTGGTGCTTGACCGAGATCTTCAGGTCGGTGAAGCCGTGCTCCTCGAACAGCGAGCATTCCCACAACGCCGACTCGACCAGCGCGGCCGCGCTGGCCCGGCCGTGCTTGGCCAGCAGCCGCTTGTCCAGCGACCCGGCGTTGACGCCGATCCGGATCGGCGTGCCGGCGTCCTTGGCCGCCCGGGCGATCTCGGCCACCTTGTCGTCGAACGCCTTGATGTTGCCCGGGTTGACCCGGACCGCGCCGCAGCCCGCGTCGATGGCGGCGAACACGTACTTGGGCTGGAAGTGGATGTCGGCGATGACCGGGATCTGTGACTTGCGGGCGATCTCGGGCAGCGCGTCCGCGTCGTCCTGGGACGGCACCGCCACCCGGACGATCTGGCAGCCGGACGCGGTCAGCTCGGCGATCTGCTGCAGGGTGGCGTTGACGTCGGCGGTCACCGTGGTCGTCATCGACTGCACCGACACCGGCGCGCCGCCGCCGACCGGGACGGCGTGCTTGCCCTTGCCCACGATGATCTGACGTGACTTGCGCCGCGGGGCCAGTGGCTCGGCGGCAGGCTGCGGCATGCCAAGATCAACCGTCATGGTGTGTATCCCCTATTGAGGTATGTGTACCGGGTTAACGAGGTCGGCCATGATGAGCAGCAGGCCGAAGCCGACCAGCAAGGCGAACACTCCCACGCTGAGCGGGAGCAGCTTGCGCATGTCCACCAGGCCGGGGTCGGGCTTGCGCCGCAGCCGGGCGATCCAGGACCTGATGCTCTCGTAGATGACCACGGCCAGGTGCCCGCCATCCAGCGGCAGCAGCGGCAGCAGGTTGAACAGGCCAACGAAGATGTTCAGCGAGATGACGATGAGCAGCACCACGGTGACCTTGGTCTGCCAGCCCACCTGGGCCGCGAACGCCTCGCCGGTGTACTCCCCCGCGCCCACCACGCTGGTCACGTTGCCGCCCGCGGTGCTGCTGCGGTCCTTGGCGAACAGATCCGGGATGGCCTTGGGGATGCTGCCCAGGGCTGACACCGAGCCGGTCACGATCGTGCCGAACTCGGTGCCCGCATAGCGGACGGCGCCGACCGGCCCGGCCGTCTGGTACACGATCGCGGGCGAGATGCCGAGGTAGGAACCGTGCCGGCCGCTGATCGTGGCCAGCGAGGGGTGCAGCGTGAGCCGGTGGCCGTCGCGCAGCACGGTGACCGGCACCGGGGTGCCCGCGGGCTGGGCGCGGATGGCCGCGCCAAGCTGGTCCCAGGTGTGCACCGGCTTGCCTGCCAGCGCCACGATCTTGTCGCCGGTGCGCAGACCCGACTTGGCCGCGGGCGACGCCGGGTCGCCCTTGACGCAGCTGGCCGCCGTCTCGCTCTTCGGCACGCACGGGTCGATGGCCCCGATGACGGCCGACGAGCTGTTGGCCAGCCCGATGCCGCCGGCCAGGATGATCAGCAGCACGAAAGCCAGCAGGAAGTGCATGAACGAGCCGGCGCCGAGCACGATCATCCGCTGCCAGCCGGGCTGGTGGCGGAACGACCGCGGCTCGTCCGCCGGGTCCACGTCTTCCAGCGCGGTCATCCCGACGATCTTGACGAAGCCGCCGGCCGGCAGCGCCTTGACCCCGTACTCGGTCTCTCCCCGGACCTTTGACCACAGGGTCTGCCCGAAGCCCACGAAGAACTGGGTGACCTTCATGTGGAACTTCTTCGCGGTCAGGAAGTGGCCGGTCTCGTGCAGCATGATCGAGAACAGCAGCGCGACGATGAAGATGATCCAGCCGAGCAGCGTCATCCGGCCGACTCTCCCTCCCCGCGCGCCCCGCCTGGTACGGCACGCACGCGGTCCAGTCCCGCGCCAGTCAGTTCCTGCGCGCGGACCCTGGCCCAGTGGTCCGCCGCGAGCACGTCGGCCAGCGTCACCGCGTCCCGTGCCGTGCTCTCATGCTCCGAGACTACCTGGGCCACCGTGTCCACGATTCGCAGGAAGCTGATCCTGCCTGCCCGGAAGGCCGCGACGCAAACCTCGTTGGCCGCGTTGTACACGGCGGGCGCGGTGCCGCCGGCCCGGCCCGCCTCGCGGGCCAGGGCGACCGCCGGGAACGCCTCCTCGTCCAGCGGCTGGAACGTCCAGCTCTGCGGCCGGGTCCAGTCGATGGCCGGGCCGGCCTGCGGCACCCGGTCCGGCCAGGCCAGGCCGAGCGCGATCGGGATCCGCATGTCCGGCGGGCTGGCCTGGGCGATCGTCGCGCCGTCGGTGAACTCGACCATCGAGTGGATCACCGACTGCGGGTGCACCACCACCTCGATCCGGTCGAAGCCGATGCCGAACAGCAGGTGCGCCTCGATCAGCTCCAGGCCCTTGTTGACCAGCGTGGCCGAGTTGATCGTGACGACCGGGCCCATGGTCCAGTTCGGGTGGGCCAGCGCCTGGTCGGGCGTGACGCCGGCCAGCTCGGCCCGGCTGCGGCCGAGGAACGGCCCGCCGCTGGCCGTCAGCACCAGCCGGCCCACCTCGGCCGCGCGGCCGCCGCGCAGGCACTGGGCGATGGCCGAATGCTCGGAGTCGACCGGCACGATCTGCCCGGGCGCGGCCCGGCCGGCCACCAGCGGACCGCCGATGATCAGGGATTCCTTGTTGGCCAGGGCGAGCACCCGGCCCGCGTCCAGGGCGGCCAGCGTGGCGGTCAGGCCGACCGCGCCGGTCACCCCGTTGAGCACCACGTCGCAGGGCCAGGCGGCGGCCTCGTCCACCGCGTCCGGGCCGGCCAGCAGCTTGGGCAGCGGCCGGGCGGCGCCGGCCGCGGCGCGCAGCGCGTCACGCACCGCGGCCACCGCGTCCTCGCTGGCCACCGCGACCACCTCGGCGCCGAACTCGATGGCCTGCTCAGCCAGCAGGCCCGGGTTCCCGCCGCCGGCGGCCAGCCCGGCCACCCGGAACCGGCCTGGGTTGCGCCGGATGATGTCCGCCGCCTGGGTGCCGATCGACCCGGTCGAGCCCAGGATGACGACGTCCCGCCGGCGGCCGCCCGGGCCGGGCTGCGCTGCGTCCATGCCGCCATTCTGGTCCATCAGCTGCCCGGGGGCCGCGCGCGGCCCGACGCCGGCGTCAGGCTAGGGCCGGGTCAGCCGTCTCAGCCGGGGCCTCCCAGTCGGGCCGGAGCGGCAGGCCGGCCTGCCCGTCCGCGCCCAGCCTGACCCCCAGGATCTGGTGCAGCTGCACGATGTTGCGCTCGAAGCCGAGCCGGGAGCCGGCCATGTACAGCCGCCACACCCGCGCGGTGCCCTCGCCCACCTCGGCGACCGCTTCGTCCCAGTGCGCGTCCAGGTTGGCGCACCAGCCGGCCAGCGTCAGCGCGTAGTGCTCGCGCAGGTTCTCCTCGTGCCGGACCTCGAACCCGGTGTTGTTCATCAGCGACAGCAGGAAGCCGGGGCCTTCCAGCTCCCCGTCCGGGAACACGTACCGGTTGATGAACCCGCCGGCCACCCGGGCCGGGGCGGTGTTGTCCGGCCGGGTGATGCAGTGGTTCAGCAGCCGGCCCTCCGGCCGGAGCTTGCCGTACAGGAACGAGAAGTACCCGGGCAGCTGGGCCTTGCCGATGTGCTCGGTCAGCCCGATCGAGCTGACCGCGTCGAAGCCGCTCTCGGTCACGTTCCGGTAGTCCAGGTGCCGCACCTCGGCCAGCCCGGCCAGGCCCTGGTCCTCGATGGCCTGCTGGCCCCAGGCCGCCTGCTGCGCGGACAGCGTGACGCCGAGTGCCTTGACCCCGTACTCCCGGGCCGCGTGCCGGACCATGCCGCCCCAGCCGCAGCCCACGTCGAGCAGGCGCATCCCGGACCGCAGGCCCAGCTTCCTGGCCACCAGGTCGTGCTTGTGGGCCTGGGCTTCCTCCAGGGTGGCGTCCGGCCGCGGGTAACAGGCGCAGGTGTAGGCCATGGACGGCCCCAGCACCCACTCGTAGAACGTGTTGGACACGTCGTAGTGATGCGAGATGGCCGAGGCGTCGCGCTGCCTGGAATGCCGTTTGCCGCTCAGCCAGCGGCGGTTGACCCGGACCTCCTGCGGTGGCGGCGGGATCCGGGGCAGCAGCCGCCTGGCCCCACCCAGCTCGCGGAGCAGCCGGAGCTTCTCCACGGTGGACAGGCTGCCCTCCTGCGCCTGGATCATCCGGCGCAGCGCGGTGTACATGTCCCCGTCGACGTCCAGGTGCCCGGACACGTAGGCCCGGGCCAGCCCGAGCGTGCCGGGCGCCTGGGCCAGGTAGGACACAGCCACCGGGGACTTCACGGTGATCCGGACCTCGGCGCCCGGGGTGCCCGCACTGCTCCCGTCGTAAGCCCGGAACTCCACCGGGGCATCCGGCCCCGCTATCCGCTCGAAGACGTCGGCCAGCGCCATGTCTGCTTTCCCTTCTGCCCCTGACTGCGTTACTGCCAGCGCACACCCGCGTTACTTGCCGCGCACGCACTTCTCATACAGGCCGGCCAGCCTGCCGTCCGCGTCGTACCGGCGCTTGAGAGCCGCGTAGGCGGCCCCGTTGTAGGTGGCCCAGAACTGTTCCTCCGGGTAGAACGAGGTCGAGTACAGGCCCTTGGACCCGCCCAGGGCAGCCACCTTGTCCTCGATCAGCCGGTTGTGGTAGCCGTCGGCGCGGCCCGGCGGCAGCGGCACCATGCCCCAGAAGCCGACGTTCACGTACACCTCGTCCGGGGTCAGCGGGTACAGCGGCCAGGCGGCCGGGCTGCGCAGCCGCAGCGGGCAGAGCCACACCGGGGTCATGCCCACCTCGGCGGCGAAGAAGCGGAGGAATTCGGCGCCGCGGCCGACCGGGATCTCCACATCCTGGATGACCGACTCCTGGGGTGGCCGCCCGCGGCGCGCGGTCAGCGCGGCGGACAGGCCGTGCCGCCGGTCGAAGGCGACCAGCGACCGGTACACGTCCGACCGGCGGTAGCGGCGCGGCCACAGCCGGCGGACCACCGGGTGCTGCACGCCGAACGGCCGCGAGCACCAGAACCAGTCGGTGTCCCAGCGCCACAGGTAGTCGCGGATGGTCAGGAAGTCCTCCCGCGGCCCGCGCAGCGACTGGTAGAAGATCTGGCGGCCGGTGTAGTCGCTGTGCCACGGCGCCATCTCGCTGAACGCGCCCACGGTGAGGTACAGCTCGGTCAGGCTGAACATCACGCCGTCCACGAAGTCGGCCCGGTGCCCCTGGTAGCTGCCGTCCGCGGCGATCTGCTCGATCGCGGCCAGGCAGGACTCCGGGTCGGCGAACCGAAAGTGCCGCAGGTGCACGAACGGCTGCACCGGCTCCAGCTCGATGGTCAGCGACAGCGCGTAGCCCAGCGTGCCGTAGGAGTTGGGGAAGCCGCGGAACAGGTCGGCGTGCGCGTTGTCCGCGGTGGCCGTCACCACCTGGCCATCGCCGGTCAGGATCTCCATGGCCAGCACCGACTCGTGCGGCAGGCCGTTGCGCAGCGAGGTGGACTCGATGCCAAGCCCGGACACCGCGCCGCCCAGCGTGATCGTCTTGAGCTGGGGCACCACCAGCGGCATCAGGCCGTGCCGCAGCGTGGCATCGGCCAGGTGCTCGTAGGTGGTCATGCCGCCCACCTGGGCCGTCCTGGCGTCCGGGTCCACGCAGATGACCCGGCCGAACGCGGACACGTCCAGCCCGGCCACCGGCCCGGCGTCGCGGAACCGGAACAGGTTCGACGTGCGCTTGGCCAGCCGGATCGTGCCCCCGGGGGGAATGGCCGCATAAGCCTGCTGGAGGCGGGCCACCGCCGCGGCATGGGCCTGCCGCGCGGCGGGCTGCTGCTCCGTTGCGCCCAGCTGTGTCACTCCGCCCTCCGTTCGCTCCGGGCCAGGTCCGGCCCCGGGGAGAGGATGAACTACCAGCCCTGTCAGGGCAAGTTCCAGGCCGGGCCGGCCAGCGGCCACGGAAGTTTACCGTGCAGTAGATCCCGGTTTGCCCCCAGATGTACCCAGGTCACGGCGCTTCGGAACCCGGCGGCCGGGCGGCGGTCCCGGTCGCGGCACCGGCCGTGGCCCCGGCTGTGGCGCGGCCGCGGCCACCGAATAGCTGTCCGCGACCTGCTCTGGGGTCATCGGCAGCCGGGCCTCGGACGGCGGCACGCCCGCGTCCAGGATGTCCCGCAGCAGGTGGGCCAGCGAGTAGCGGGGATCCGCGGCCAGCGCCCGGTCCAGGGCGATGTTGGCCAGCGCTCCCTCGCCGCACTGCCAGGCGGTGAACGCGAGCAGCGAGGCGGGCGCGGCCAGGTAGGCCGGCCGGGCCCGGCGGACCACGTCGGACCACAAGCGCACGTGCGCGTCCCGGTGCCCGGGGTCCATCCGCGCCCAGGCGTCGTCCCGGACCGGCAGGTGGGCCAGGGTCACCGAGAGCCAGGCCACCGCATCGGCCGCGGTGATCGGCTGGCCGGCCCGGTAGCTGGCGATGAAGTCGCACACCGCCTTCCGCCCGGCCTCGGCCAGCAGCCGGGTCTCCGGGTCCAGGCCGCCGCGGCGGCCCAGGCCGGCCAGCCGGGCCGCGCGGGCCCGGGCCTGGGTGGTGGCCCGCTGCATGGCCCGGGCCGCCGCGCCGGTGACCGGGGCCAGCGTGCCCGCCAGCGCCGCCCGGTCCGGGTAGGCGACCAGGCCGGCCACGGTCATGGCGGCGGCCGCCGGGCTGGCCTGGACGTCGAAGCGCACGCCGCCGGGCGGGCAGCAGTCCGGGTTGGCGCAGATGTAGGACCAGTAGCGGCCGTCCTCGACCCGCATCAGCTCGTGCAGCCGCAGGCCGCGCTCGCGCACCGCGGCGGCCAGCGCGTCGGCCACCGGGGTGACCAGCGCGCCCGGGCCGTAGCCGATGCCGATCACGGTGTGCAGGCGGCGCTGGGCCAGTACCGCCACGGCATGCCCGGCCAGCTCGGCCGTGGCCGCGGCGTCGGGCGGGTCAGGCAGGTCATAGCGGAACGCGAGCTCGATCCGCTGCGGCGGCCGCCCGGCGCCGACCACGACCAGGCTGCGGGCCGGGTGGAAGCCGAGCAGGTGCGGCACGACGGCGAGGATGTCGCCGGGTGAGCTGACCCGGACCCGGGGTGGCTGGGAAAACTCGTGACCCGGGCCGGGGGCGAACGGAGTGGTATTCATGCCGCCACCGTCGCCCGGGCGCGCAGAAGGCAGCCAGCCCGAATTTCCTCCGCTGTGGATAAATGGCCTGCTGGCGGGTAATGGATGAGGGTTTTGCGCCGGCGCGTGCACAGCACAGAAACTGGTCTTGACAGCAGCCGGCCGGTCACTCTCGGATGCCAACGGAAACGAATTGATCACAGAATTGCCAGCATGTCACCGGCGCGGGATAAGCTGTCCCGGCACCCGGGCTGGCCAGCGCAGCGGGCGCTCCAGCCGGTCTCGTCCCCCGGAGGTAAACCGTGCGGCTAGGGTCGGCCATTCTGGTGATCTGGCTGATAATTGGCGCCATAGCCGGGGCGCAGCGGCACTACTACAACGGTTCGATTGCGAGCTGTACCAAGGCGAGCACGATCCTGGTCACGATTCTCGCCGGGCCGCTCAACTATGTCGGCGTCAACCCCAAGGTCGACTGCCACGCCCCCCAGCCCAGTAAGTAGCAGGTCTGGTCAGTCCTGGCCGGGGAAGTACCTGGCAACGAAGCTGTTGCGGAACTTCCCGGCCGGGTCCAGGTCGCGCAGCAACTGCTGGAAGTCGGCGGACCGGGGATAGAGCGCGCGCACCGCGTGCGGCGCGGTGGCGAACAGCTTGGCCCAGTGCGGCCGGGCGCCGAGCGGCGCGAGCAGGTGGTCGATGGCCGCGACGACCGGGGTGACCGCGGCCGTGTCCTTGATCCAGGTGAAGTGCAGCGCCACCGTGTCCCGCTGGTAGCTCGGGCTCAGCCACAGGTCATCCGGGGCCACCGTGCGGATCTCGCAGATCTGCAGCACCGGCGCCAGCACGGTGGCCAGGCTGGCCAGCGCGTCGAACGCGGCCGCCGCGCGCTGCCGGGGCAGCAGGTACTCGGACTGCAGTTCGGCCCCGGCGCTCGGGGTGAACTCGGCGCGGAAATGCGGCAGCCGCGCATGCCACGGCCCGGGCACGCCGAGCTGCTCGGTGGCGAACCTGGCCGGCTGCCCGGGGATGGGGTGCAGCGGCCGATCGGCCAGCGTGGCGTCCATCCAGCGCGGCTCCGGCCGCCACGAACCGCCGCCGCCGGCCCGCTGCTTGACCCAGACCTGGTCGTGCTGGGTGCCCTGCCAGCCGGTGAACACGCTGACGCTGTAGCCGCTGCCGAAGATCTCGTCGAAGTGGCTGCGCAGCATGGCGGCGGGCAGCCCTTGGTACACGTACTGCTGGACCTCGAACGCGGGCACCAGATCGAGGGTGAGCGTGGCCACGATGCCCAGCGCGCCCAGCCCGGCCACCGCGCCGCGGAACCGGTCGCCGTCGCGGTGCCGGGCCAGCGTGCGCAGCTCTCCATCCGGCCCGACCAGCTGCATCGCGGACACCTGGGTGGCCAGGTTGCCGTGGCCGTCCCCCGAGCCATGGGTAGCGGTGGCGCAGGCCCCGGCCACGGTCAGGTGGGGCAGCGAGGCCAGCGTGGGCAGGGCCCAGCCCGCCGCGGTCAGCCGCGGGGCCAGCTCCTGGTAGGTGATGCCGCCGGGCACGGTGGCCGCGGCCCGCTCCGCGTCGATGCTGATCTCGGCGGGCAGGCCGGCCAGCGAAATCAGCACGCCCGGCGTGTCGGCGATCCGGTTGAACGAGTGCCCGGTACCGACCGCGCGCACCTGCGGATGATCACGGACGACAGCCTGCAGCCCGGCCAGGTCAGTTGGTTTGGCCAGCTCACTGGCCCGGTACACGATGTTGCCTGCCCAGTTGGCCCGGCGGCCGGACAACGCTGTCCCCATGCGTGGGAACCTACGGCCCTGGCCCCGATTCCGCTACCGTCACGGTGTGGAAGGACACCTGCCGCCTGCCGTGCTGGCGCCCGCGGATGAGCTGGTCGCGGACTTCCAGCGCAGCGGCGGCGCACCCGCCGTGGCGTACGGGATCGTGGCCGGTGGCGCGCTGGTGCACACGGCCGGGTACGGCCAGCGCTGGCTGGACGGGCCCGCGCCGGACGCGGACACGGTGTTCCGCATCGCGTCGATGACCAAGAGCTTCACCGCCGCGGCCGTGCTCGCGCTGCGCGACGACGGCGCGCTCCGGCTGGACGACCCGGCCGCCGGGCTGGTGCCCGAGCTGCGCGGGATGCGCCAGGCCAGCGCGGACGCGCCGGACATCACCGTGCGGCACCTGCTGACCATGACCGCGGGGTTCCCGACCGACGACCCGTGGGGAGACCGGCAGCAGGGCCTGCCGCTGGCCGAGTTCGCCACCCTGCTGCGGCGCGGCGTGCGCCAGGCGTGGGCCCCGGGCACCTGTTTCGAGTACGCCAACCTGGGTTACGCGCTGCTCGGCCGGGTGGTCGCCGCGGCCGCCGGGACCAGCTACCAGGAGTTCGTGACGGCCCGGCTGCTCGGCCCGCTGGGCCTGGACCGGACCGGGTACGAGCTGGCCGGCTTCGAGCCTGCCGGGCTGGCCCGCGGCTACCAGCGCGGCCCGGCCGGCTGGGCCGAGCTGGTGCCCGACGGCGACGGCGCGTTCGCCCCGATGGGCGGCGTGTTCAGCTGCGTGCGCGACCTGGCCGGCTGGGCCACCGGGCTGGCCGCCGGGTTCCCGGCCGGGGCCGAGGCGGCCGGCGGCCCGCACCCGCTGCGCCGGGCCAGCCGCCGCGAGATGCAGCTCTCCCAGGTCGCGATCCCGCCCTACCCGGCGCTGCCGCTGCCCGGCGGGGCCGGCCTGGGCAGCCAGCTCAGCTACGGATTCGGGCTGTTCATCGAGGAACACCCGGCCTGGGGCCGGATCGTGTTCCACGGCGGCGGCTACCCCGGGTTCGGCAGTCACATGCGCTGGCACCCGGCCTCCGGGCTGGCCGTGATCGTGCTGGCCAACAGCACCTACGCGGCCGCGCACCCGCTGGCCGGGAAGCTGCTGGACATGCTGCTGCGCGCCGCCCCGGCGCCGCCGCCGGGCCAGCCGCGGGCACACGGCCCGGTGCCCGCACCCGGCACCCCGTGGCCGGAGACCCTCGCGGCCCAGCAGGCCGTGGACGAGCTGCTCCGGTCCTGGGACGATGCGGCCGCGGACCGGATCTTCGCCCCGAACGTGGCCCAGGACGAGCCGTACGCCATCCGCCGGGACAAGGCCGCGCTGACCTGGCAGCGGCTCGGCCCCCCGGGCAGCGGCGCGGCCCGCCCGGCCGAGTCCCGCTCCCCCGCCCACCTGCGCTGGTGGCTGCACGGCGAACGCGGCGACGCGGCGGTGGAGATCAAGCTCACCCCGGAGGACCCGCCCCGGGTCCAGGCACTCTCGCTGGCCGTCCCGCCGGCCTGGGATGGCCCGCTGTGGCAGCGCACCCAGGCGCTCATTTCTTTGCTGAACGCCAATGCCCCCGACTGGCCCGCCGACCTCCCGGTCGCTGAGCTGATCGACACCGCCGTGCTGGTTCGCCGGCTGCGGACGGCCGCGGCCTGGGCGGGTCAGTGCCAGGCCGGGGCGTTCAGCAGCGGAGATGGTAGAACCTCGGTGACGGTGGAGCTGACAGGGGAACACGCCCGGCTCAGCCTGGCGGTGCAGCTGGACCCGGCGCAGCAGGTGCTGCGCCGGGTGGAGATCGCGCTGCTCAGCTAGCCGGGGAGGCCTGCTGGCCGTCTAGGAAACGGTCCACCAGGCCGCGGATCACGGTGGCCATCGAGAAGCCGTGCTCGGTGCACCAGGCGCGCAGCCGGGCGTGCTGCTCGGCCGAGAACCGGACCGGCACCATCTGCTGGGCGGCCGAGCCCGAGCTGCGGAACAGGCCGCGCACCACCTCGGCTTCGGCCTCGGCGAAGTCCTGCTGCTGGGCGGGCCGGGCGTGCCGGATGGCCCGGGTGAGCTGCCCAGCCAGCGGGCCGACCAGCCCCGGCTGCAGCTGCAGGCTGGTGCCGAGCAGCCAGGTGTACACCTTGTCCCGGTCGGCCGGCGGCAGCTCATCCAGCGCCTGCACCAGCAGGGCGGCCGCGTCCATCGAGGAGAAGGCGGTAGCGGGCGGGCCAGCCTGCGCCGGCTCGGTGGGGTCTGCGGGCTCGGTCATGGTCGGCTCCTCGGCGATATCGCATTCCGATATCACGATATCGCCGTGCGCCGTCCCGGCAAGCCCGTGTTGTTGCTGTTATCAACATCGGCATGTTCGCCCGCGGCAGTGTTGCTGTTATCACGGCCAGCCGTCGCCGGGCGGCGGGCGGTCCGGGCGCCGGGTCAGAGGTCGATGCCGAGCAGTGCGTCGACTGTGTCGCGGACCAGCTGGGTGGCTGGCCCGGGGTCGGCCGGGCCGGGCTGGCCGCTGAGCACGGCGCCGGCCCAGCCGTCCACGGCGGCCAGCGCGCCCGGCGCGTCCAGGTCGGCGGCCAGCCGCTC
>DATCUG010000430.1:0-6915 GCA_036567525.1 Streptosporangiaceae bacterium
GTAGCAGCCGGGCGCGGCCGCGTGGTGCGGGCGGGACGCGGTGCCGCGCTCTGGGTCCGGCCCAGGCCCGCTGCCCACCGGCGGGTGCGCCGCCTGGCCTGACCCGCTGACCCATCAGGACGACGGACGGATCGCCACGTGACCATTGAGCGCAGCCTCTCCACCGAAATCTGGCGCGACCCGGCCGCCCCGGCCGCGGACCGGGTGCGCGATCTGCTGGCCCGGATGACGGTCCGGGAGAAAATCGCACAGCTCTCCGGCCTGTGGGTGAACATCGATGCGAGCAGCGGCGCGGTCGCGCCCCATCAGCACGAGTCCGTCTCCTCGGCCGGGCCCTGGAAGACGCTGATCAGCGACGGGGTGGGGCAGCTCACCCGGCCGTATGGCACCGCCCCGGTCAGCCCGGCCGAGGGCGCCAGGTCGCTGGCCAGCAGGCAGCGCCAGATCATCGAGGCCGGACGGCTCGGCATCCCGGCCATGGTGCACGAGGAGTGCCTGACCGGGCTGGAGGCCTGGCAGGCCACCGTGTTCCCATCCCCGCTGTGCTGGGGAGCGAGCTTCGACCCCGGGCTGGTCGAGCAGATGAGCGCGCACATCGGCCGCACCATGCGCCGGCTGGGCGTGCACCAGGGCCTGGCCCCGGTCCTGGACGTGCTGCGCGACCTGCGCTGGGGACGGACCGAGGAGACCATCGGCGAGGACCCGTACCTGGTCGGCCTGATCGGCAGCGGCTACGTCCGCGGCCTGGAGTCGGCCGGCATCGTGGCCACGCTGAAGCACTTCGCGGGCTACTCGGCCTCCCGCGGCGCGCGGAACATGGCCCCGGTGTCCATCGGCCCGCGCGAACTGGCCGACGTGCTGCTGCCCCCGTTCGAGATGGCACTGCGGGCCGGCGCCCGCTCGGTGATGAACTCCTACACCGACCTGGACGGCGTGCCGGTGGCCGCCGACGCCGCCCTGCTCACCGACCTGCTCCGGGACGGCTACGGGTTCACCGGCACGGTCGTCTCGGACTACTTCTCGGTGGCGTTCCTGCACACGCTGCACGGCGTGGCCGGGACCCGGACCGACGCCGCCCACCTGGCCTTGCAGGCCGGCATCGACGTGGAACTGCCCATGGTCGACTGCTACGGCGAGCCGCTGCGCACCGGCATCGAGACCGGGGTCATCGACCTGGCCCTGCTGGACCGGGCGGTGGCCCGGGTGCTCAGCCAGAAGTGCGAGCTGGGCCTGCTCGACCCCGACTGGTCCGCCGAGCCGGACCAGGACTACCCCGAGGTGGACCTGGACGACGCCCAGTCCCGTGCGCTGGCCGGGGAACTGGCCCGCCGGTCCATCGTGCTGCTGCGCAACGAGGGTGTGCTGCCGCTCGCCCCGGGCCAGCGCATCGCGGTGGTCGGCCCGCGGGCCGACGACCCGGGTGCCATGCTCGGCTGCTACTCGTTCCCCCGGCACGTCGGCGTGCACCACCCGGACGTCGCGCTGGGCCTCGAGATCCCCACCGTGCTGGGCGCGCTGCGTGCCGACCGGGCGGGCTACCTGGTCAGCTATGCCCCTGGCTGCCCGGTCCTGGGCGGCACCGACGCCGGCATCGCAGCAGCCGCGCGCACCGCCGCCGACGCCGACGTGTGTGTCGCGGTCCTCGGCGACCAGGCCGGCCTGTTCGGCGTGGGCACCTCCGGCGAGGGCTGCGACAGCGCCGACCTGCGGCTGCCCGGCCGCCAGGGCGAGCTGCTGGACGCGCTGCTGGACACCGGCACCCCGGTCGTGCTGATCCTGCTGGTCGGCCGGCCCTACGAGCTCAGCGAGCAGGTGGACCGGCTGGCCGCCGCGCTGTGCGGGTTCTTCCCCGGCGAGGAGGGCGGCACCGCGCTGGCCGACATCCTCAGCGGCCGGGTCAACCCGTCCGGGCACCTGCCGGTCAGCTTCCCCTCGGCCGGGGCGACCCAGCCCAGCACCTACCTGGCCGCCCAGCTCGGCCAGCGCAACGATGTCAGCACCATCGATCCCACCCCGGTGTTCCCGTTCGGCCACGGCCTCAGCTACGCCCCGGCCAGCTGGCTCGACGTCAGGCTGACCAGCCCGGCCGAGTGGCCCACCGACGGAAGCTGCCAGCTCGCGGTCACGTTGCGCAACGACACCGGCCAGCCCACCACCGAGGTGGTCCAGGTCTACCTGCACGACCCGGTGGCCGAGGTGGCCCGGCCGGTCCAGCAGCTCGTCGCGGCCACCCGGATCGACCTCGACCCGGGGCAGACCCGCACCGCGCAGCTCACCCTGCACGCCGACCTGACCTCGTACACCGGCCGGTCCGGCCGCCGCCAGGTCGACCCGGGCCAGGTCGACCTCCTGGTCGGTGCGTCCAGCGCGGACATCCGGGCCACTCTGCACTGCACGCTGACCGGCCCGCTCCGCCACCTGGGCCCGCACCGCACGCTAGAACCCCAAATCAATTTGACTTAACGCTGGCGAGTTCCAGTCACCCGTCCCCCGGCTCGGCCGATCACAGCCGGTCGCACCCCAGCGCGTCATCCCGCCCACTCCGCACCACATGGCGGTAACTTTGCTGCGGTCCTGACCACCTGAATGTTTCATCGATGCGGTTGGGTGCGGGGCGACGGCCGGTCTGGGGGTCGGGCGGCGGAGTGGGTGGCACGGGTGCTCAGTGGACCGGCGGCGGCTTGCCCTCGGCGGTGGCGGCGAGCGCCGGGTCCCAGGCACAGGCGGCACACGCCTGGCGGAACGCGGACCGGGCGAACTCGACCGCGGTCGCGAACGGGTCGGCGGCTGCGCGCACGTCGTCCCAGTCCAGGATGAACTCACCCAGCGAGGAGTCCCAGCGGGCGGCGGCCGGGGACAGCGTCAGCGAGCCGAAGCCGTCCGGAACGGGATGCGCGTAGCCGTAGAACGCGGCGTGCGGGTAGCGGCCGTCACCTGGCCACCAGCCGAGCGCGACCTCCTGGGAGTCCATCGCGTTGCGCATGATGAAGTCGGTGGACGGCGGCTCGGCGGGGGCGCCGGAGAACAGGCTGACGGCCAGGTCGAACGAGCCCCACCAGGCGTTGACCGGGGTGGACCGGCCGCGGAACGGCGCACGGTAGGCGGCCAGCACCTGGGCCGCCTGGGTGGCGGCGGTGAAGTACGCGCCGACCTGGGCCGAGTCGTAGGTGTGGTGCTCGGTGTCCTGGTCGAGCGGGATGGCCCAGGGGACCTCCTGCGGGGTGGGGTCGATCTCGACCGGGCCGCCGAGGCGGCGGACGGCGGCCAGGACTTCCCCGGTGACGTCAGCGACCGGGCGGTTAGGGGTGAGCGGGACGCGGCCGGCCCGGCCGTCGGAGTGCTCCACCACCGCCTCGTGCCGGTGCAGGTCGAGCACGGCGACCAGGGCGCCGGAGCCGTCCGGGGCAGGCAGCGGGGCGGTTTCCCAGCCCCGTGCGGTCAGCCGGAGCGCGGCGTGCTGCAACTGCGGCTCGGGCGGCGCGAGCCGGACGGCCAGCTTGCCAAGCACCTGGGTATGCGCGTGCAGTGTGTCACAGGTCGCCTGCCAGTCCTCATACGAGCACGCAGGCCAGCTCGCGGGCATGTCAGCAGCCTAAGTCGGCCGCCACCACCAGGCCCAGCCGGGCGGCCTGGGAGGCGGCCGCGTTGCGGGTCGGCGCGCCGAGCTTGGCCAGCACCGCCGACACGTGGTGATCCACGGTCTTGGCCGAGATGAACAGCTGCCCGGCGATCTCCGCGTTGGTGTGGCCGGCACAGATCAGCCGGAGGACTTCCTGTTCCCGGCGGGTCAGCCCGAGCGGGTGCTCCCGGGTGGCGGAACGCGGGCCGGCCGGGATGGACCGGACGCCCAGCTCACGCATTTTCTGCCGGGTGAGCCGGGCGGTCGCGGCGGCGCCCAGGTCGGTGAAGGCCTGCAGCGCCTGGCGCAGCGACTCCTCGTCGCCCGCGCTGAGCAGGGCCATGGCCGCCTCGTACGGGCAGCCCAGCTCGGCCCACAGCCGCGCGGCTTCCCCGGGCCGGCCGTCGATTTCGGCCTGATACGGCGAGGCCAGCAGGCCGCGGGGCGGCCGGGCCGAGCCGGTGCGGCGCAGCCAGACCGCGACCTCGCCGCGTTCCCAGCTGTCGCTGGCCGCGGCCACGTCGTCGGCTAGTTCAGCCTCGCGGCGGGCCCCAGCGGTGTCGCCGTCCAGCCAGCACGCTTCGGCGCGGTGCAGCCGGACCGGGACGATGCCCTGCGGCTCACCCGCGGCGTCCGCGTACTGGATGGCTTCGTCCAGGTAAGCCCAGGCGCCAGGCTCGCCGCGGCGGGCCCGGAGCGTGCCCAGCCGGTTCAGCGGGCAGAGCCGGATGATGGGTGACGGGCCGCCGCGTTCGAGGAGCTGGCCACCCAGCGCGGCCACCTCGTCCCAGCGCCCGGTCCGTTCCAGCACGCTGGTCCACTCGCTGCGCAGGAAGATGCCGTAGGTGGTGATGTCGTGCTCGTCGCAGTAGGCGACGCCATCGGTGAAGTAGGACTCACTATCCGCGAACCGGCGTTCCGTGTTGTACAGCGACAACGCGTTCGTGTAGGCCCGGCCCACCTGTTCCTCATGCCGGCCGGCCAGCGCGATGTCGAGTGCTTCGTGGATGGCCCCGGCCCACTCGCCGCCGGCGTGCTGGCTGGCGCACGCCTCGGTGTTGAGCGCGTCGGCGAGCACCCAGGTCAGGCCGAGCGGCCGGGCGATGGCCTGGGCCCGGCGGGCCAGCCGGATGGCCTCCTCGTTGGCGTTGGTCACCATGCGCTGCGCGGCCAGGCTGGAGTAGGCGGACGCCAGCTCGGCGGTCGGGCCGAGCGGTTCGAGCAGGGCGATGGCGGCCTGGCCGGCCTCGGCGCCCTCGCCGCCCCGGCACAGGTAGCACAGGCTGCAGGCCAGCCAGCGCAGCGTGTCGCCCTCGCGGAGCCGGTCGCCGGCCTGCCGCCACAGCGCGAGCGCCTGCTCCCTGGCGTCAGCCGCGTCCTGCCACCGGTCGAGCAGGCCCGCCTCGTAGGCGAACGCGTCGTACAGCGCGGCCAGGTCGCGGGCGTCCAGGCCGCTGGCGAACCGGAGGGCGCGCTCGTACTGGGCGGCGGCTTCCCGGTGCGAGCCCAGCCCGGCGGCGCGGCGCGCGGCGGCGGGCGCGTACCGGAGCACCGCCGCCCCGTCCGCGGCCGCCTCGGCGTGGAACGCCAGCCTGGTGTCGTCGTCGCAGCCGCCCGCCTGCAGGGCGGCCAGGATGCTGGTGTGCAGTGCGGCGCGGCGGTGCGCCGGGACGGCTTCGGCCACGGCCAGCCGGGCGATCTCGTGCCGGAACCGCAGCCCGTCCCCATCCGCGGTGACCAGCCCGGACCCGGCCAGCTCGTCGACGGCAGCGGGCGGGCAGCCGGTGGCCGACTCCAGCAGCGCCGCCCCGGCCCGGGCGCCGGTCAGCGCGGCGGCGTCCAGCACCGCCCGGGCCGGGCCGCTCAGCCGGGCGGCCCGGGCCAGCACCGCGTCCCGGGCCGACGGTGGCACCTCGGCTATCCCGGCCTGCACGACTTCGGTCACGTAGAACGGGTTTCCGCCGGTCAGCCGGTACAGTGCGGCCGCTTCCAGCCCGGAGCCGGCGGCCAGCACGCCGACCGCGCGCGCGGTGAGCGGGGCCAGCCCGATCCGCCGGGTGGAGCGCTGGGTAGCCAGATCGCCGAGCGCGACGCGGAGCGGATCGCCCGGGCTCAGCCCATCGTCCCGGTAGGTGGCGATGAGCAGCACCGGCGCGTCGCGCAGCCGCCGGCCGAGGAAACGGAGCAGGTCCACGGTGGCCTCGTCAGCCCAGTGCACGTCCTCCATGACCAGCGCGTGCAGCTCACCCGGCTCGCTGACCTGGCGGAGCAGCGCCCGGAACAGGTCTTCCCGGGACGCATCGGCCCGGCACAGTTCCAGCAGCTCGCCGCCGAGCTTGCTGGCGATGTCGAACAGCGGGCCGAGCGGGCGCGGCGTGAACAGCCCGTCGCACGCGCCCCACAGCCACTGCGCCCCGGGCAGGTCCCGCTGCGCCTGCTCGACCAGCGCTGATTTGCCGACCCCGGCCTCGCCCCCGACGAGCACCAGCCGGCCGTCCCCGTGCCGCGCTTCCGCCGCGTAACCCGTGAGCGACGCCAGTTGCGCTTCCCGTTCCAGCAGCCCCACCGTAACAGTGTCCATGACCAAACCCCCAAGATCTACCAGGCATAACGCCAGAACCGGGCAACTGGCTCAGATTGGGTGACGGCCGCAGAAAAGTAGGTAGCGGTAACCGGAAACTGGGTAACCGCTCCCGATCCGGCCGACGGGCCTGCCGCCATACGGTCACGGTGAACTCGATAACTGGGACCGGGAGGCAGCATGCCGCTCTACATGGACGTACACCACATCGACGGGGGTGTCTCGTGCGACGACGTCGCCCAGGCCCACCTGGCCGACCTGCAGACCCAGGGCGAATACGACGTCCGCTACCTGCGGTACTGGGTCAACGAGGCCGAGGGCACGGTGTTCTGCCTGGTTGAGGCCCCCTCCGCGGACGCGGCCGCCGACGTGCACCGGAAGGCGCACGGCCTGGTAGCCGACTCGATCTACCTGGTGCAAGAAGGAAGTTAGGAGAATCACCATGATCCGTATTCGCCGTTTCGCGGCCTGCCTGGCGGCCATGCTGGCCGCCGCGGCGGCCAGTGCCCTGGCCGCGCCGGCCGCGTTCGCGACCATCGTCCCGCCGGCTCCGTCCGGCCAGACCGGGCCGGCCAGCAGCGCAGTCACGACGCACCCGGCCAGCACCGTGCACACCGTGCTGGTCGGCGGCATGCCGGGCTGGCAGATCGCGCTCATCGCGACGGGGGCCGCGGTGCTGGCCGCCGCGCTGGCTGTGGCGGCGGACCGGCTGCTG
>DATCUG010000431.1:0-12626 GCA_036567525.1 Streptosporangiaceae bacterium
GGCACGGGCGGGACCGGCGCCGGGCCGGGCTAGCCCCCAGCCGGAGCCAGCGCGCCGCCGCGGTTACTGGCAGGCGTCCTGAGCGGCCGTCCGGGACGGCGCGCCCGGCGAGCCCGACCCGGCCGAGTTGCTGCTGCTGGATGAGCTGCCGCCCGAGGTAGAGGTAACCGTGTAGCCGCTGGCGCCGAGCAGGATCCTTATCTTGGCCAGCCCAGTCACCGGCTGCGTGCTCGCCCCGGGCAGGTACCGGTGCACCAGCCTGGCCGCGGCCTGGTGCCCGGGCGGGTACTGGATGATGGTCTGGCTCAGGTTCTGCACCCGCCAGGTCAGCCCGTCCTGCACCGGGAAGCCGAGCTTGGCCAGGTCCGCGCCGGTGCCCGCGGACAGGCCGCCGATCATCGTCCCGTTCCACACCGCGACCGGCACCTGGGCCGGCCGTAGCTGGGCCGCCGCATGGTGGCCGGTCCCGCCACGGTGCGCGGGCTTGCGCGCCACCTGGTCGCTCTTCAGCGTGCTGAACAGGGCTTGGGACCGGCTGGCGTCCCACAGCACGGCGGACTCGCCGGTCGGTGTCTGGTAGTTCAGGTTGGCCAGCGGCACCGTCATGAACTGCACGTTGCGCGGCGAGATGCCGCGCAGCTGGTCGGCCAGCGCGGACACGTTGAGGCCCTGGTCCACCTTGATCGCGGCCAGTGCGGCCTGCAGGAACCTGGTCAGCTTCACCGGGTCGGCCAGCGTCCCGGAGCTGATCGCCTCCTTGAGCATGGACGACATCAGCCGCTGCTGGTCCTGGATCCGGGCCAGGTCGGACAGCGCGAACGAGTGCCGGTCCCGGGCGTACTCCAGCGCGGTGATGCCGTTCACATGGTGCAGGCCGGCCGGCAGGTGCAGCCCGCTGTAGGGATCGTCGACCGCGTACGGCAGGCAGATGTTCACCCCGCCCAGCGCGTCGATGACCTTGACGAAGCCGAGGAAGTTGACCTGGATGAAGTCGTTGATGGTCAGCCCGGTGAGCTGCTCGACCGTCTGCACGACCAGCTTCGGGCCGCCCAGGCCGTAGGCCGCGTTGATCTTGTCCATGCCGTGCCCGGGGATGTCCACCCAGGAGTCCCGGGGCAGGCTGACCACGGTGACGTGATCGCGGTCCGCCGACACGTGAATCAGCATCAGCGTGTCCGAGTTCGAGCTCACCGTGGCGCCGACATGCAGCGCGAGCTGCTGGTGCCGGGTCAGGCCGGAGCGCACGTCCACCCCGGCCAGCAGCATGTTGAGCGGGCCGCTGGACGGGGTGCCCGCGGTGCCCGCGTTGACCCGGCCGATGCTGTCGTTGATGTAGCTGGTGAAGCCCCAGGCGGCGCCGGAAATGAGCAGCACGACGGCCGACATGGCGGCACAGATGACCAGGTAGGCGCGGCGCTGCCGGGCCCGGCGGCCGGCCGCGATGCGGTTCATCAGGCGCTGCTGCGCGCCGGACGGGGCCGCCCGGCGGCGGGTGGCGCGGGGCGGATGCGCGGGGGCTGGGTAATAGCCCGGCCGCGGCGGCGGCAGATCGCCGCCGGCTGCCGTCCCGTCGTCACTGTCGGTCATCGGCCCCCCGTATGCCGGTCTCCCAAAGAGGCTAGCGCGGCGGCGGTGAATTACCGCCGACCTCAGGCGTGTCCCGCGGAATAACGGTCATATCTGGTCAGCCGATCATCCGGCTAACCTCCCTCTGTAGCAGTTATTTCGGCGAGGGACAGAAAAAGGCCAGAGATGGAATCAGGGCAGGCCCGCGGTGACAGCGCCCCGGATCAGCCGCCGGCCCACGAGGACAGTCAGCTACGGGGCACGCCACCGCACGCCGTGCTCGCGGCGTGCAACTCGGTCTGGTACGGCCTGATGAACCGGGCCGGTCAGGTGGAGCGGGACGCCGCGCAGGACATCCACCTGCCCGCCTGGCGCCGGAAGACCCGGGGCGAGCTGCGCTGGCCGGTCAGCCTGGTCGTCATCGTGGCCATCGTGCTGCAGGTCCTGCTGCCCGACCAGCTGTCGCTGCACCCGCTGCCGACCTGGCTGATGCCGGTGCTGGAGGGCGGGCTGCTGGTCGGGCTGGCCATCACCAACCCGGTCCGCATCGAGCACCGGGCCCGCTTCGTCCGGTGGGCCAGCCTGGTGCTCACGTTCCTGGTCACCGCGACCAACGCCACCTCGGCCGTGCTGCTCGTCCGGGCCATCCTGAACGGGCACGCGGGTAACGTGCCCGGGCCGCTGCTGGCGTCCGGCGCGGCCATCTGGGCCACCAACGTGATCGCGTTCGCGCTCTGGTACTGGGAGTTCGACCGGGGCGGGACCGTGCACCGGGCCCACGGCACCTACCAGTACCTCGACTTCCTGTTCCCGCAGATGACGGTCAACGACCTGGTCCCGCCGGACTGGGAACCGCAGTTCGTGGACTACCTGTACCTGTCGTTCACCAACGCGACCGCGTTCAGCCCGACCGACGTGATGCCGCTGGCCCGCTGGGCCAAGCTCACCATGCTGGTCCAGTCCGCGGTGTCCCTGGCCCTGGCCGCCCTGGTCATCGCCCGCGCGATCAACATCCTGCCCAGCTGACCCAGCCCGCCGCCCCCGCAGCGCGGGCGGGGTGCTCTCTCGCGTTCTGGGTTACTTGCCGGTATCATGGACTTTGTTACTCGCCGGTAGCACGACTACCACGGCACCGGACTTCCCACCACAGACGGGGGCGGCCATGGGTCACTACAAGAGCAACCTTCGGGACCTCGAGTTCAACCTGTTCGAGGTGCTGCGCCGTCAGGACGTGCTGGGCCGCGAGCCCTACCCTGAGGTGGACGAGGAGACCGCGCGCGGCATCCTCGACGAGGTGAACCGGCTGGCCAGCGGCCCGATCGCGGACTCGTTCGCGGACGCCGACCGCAACCCGCCGGTGTTCGACCCGGCCACCGGCGAGGTCACCATGCCGGAGAGCTTCAAGAAGTCGTTCCGTGCGTTCATGGATGCCGAGTGGTTCCGCCTCGACCTGCCCGCCGAGCTGGGTGGCACCGGCGTGCCGCGCACCCTGGCCTGGGCAGTGGCCGAACTGATCCTGGGCGCCAACCCGGCCGTGTGGATGTACTCCGGCGGGCCCAACTTCGCCCAGGTGCTGTGGAAGATCGGCACCCCGGAGCAGCAGCGCTTCGCGCAGCAGGCCATCGAGCGCAAGTGGGGCAGCACCATGGTGCTGACCGAGCCGGAAGCAGGCTCGGATGTGGGCGCGGGCACCACCAAGGCCATCGAGCAGCCCGACGGCACCTGGCACATCGAGGGCGTCAAGCGATTCATCACCAGTGCCGAGCACGACATGGCGGAGAACATCTTCCACCTGGTGCTGGCGCGGCCGGAGGGGGCCGGGCCGGGCACCAAGGGCCTGTCCATGTTCCTGGTGCCCAAGTTCCTGGTCGGGCCGGACGGCGAGCTGGGTGAGCGGAACGGCGTGCGGGTCACCGGCGTCGAGCACAAGATGGGCCTGAAGGCGTCCACCACTTGCGAGGTCACGTTCGGTGCGGACCGCCCGGCGGTGGGCACCCTGGTCGGCGGGGTGCACGACGGGATCCGGCAGATGTTCATCATCATCGAGCACGCCCGGATGATGGTCGGCACCAAGGCCATCGCCACGCTGTCCACCGGGTACCTGAACGCGCTGGAGTACGCCAGGGAGCGGGTGCAGGGCGCGGACCTGACCCAGATGGCGGACAAGACCGCGCCGCGGGTGACGATCATCCACCATCCTGACGTGCGCCGGATGCTGATGACGCAGAAGGCGTACGCCGAGGGGATGCGCGCGCTGATGCTGTACACCGCGTCCTACCAGGACACGATCCAGCAGGTCCGGGCCCGCGGCGAGACCGACGACCTGGCCGCGCGGGTCAACGACCTGCTGCTGCCCATCGTCAAGGGCGTCGGTTCGGAACGCGCCTACGAGCTGCTCACCCTGTCCCTGCAGACGTTCGGCGGGTCCGGGTTCATCCAGGACTTCCCGATCGAGCAGTACATCCGCGACGCCAAGATCGACAGCCTGTACGAGGGCACCACCGCGATCCAGGGCATGGACCTGTTCTTCCGCAAAATCCTCCGGGACGAGGGCGTCGCGCTGCGCACCCTGCTCGGCGAGATCACCGAGTTCGCCGACGGCGAGGCGGGCAACGGCCGGCTCAAGGCCGAGCGGGCCGCGCTGGCCGCCGCGGTCAGCGATGTGCAGCGCATGGTGACCGCGCTGACCGGCTACGCGGTCGGCTCGCTGGAGCAGCCCACCGAGGTGTACAAGGCCGGGCTGAACACCACCCGGCTGCTGATGGCCCTGGGCGACCTGATCATCGGCTGGCTGCTGGCCCGGCAGGCCGAGGTCGCGCTGGCCGCGCTGGACCAGGGCATGCGGGGCCTGGACGAGGCGTTCTACCAGGGCAAGGTGGCCACCGCGCGGTTCTTCGCGCAGACCGTGCTGCCCCGGCTGGCGGTGGAGCGGGAGATCGCCGAGACGGCCACGCTCGACCTGATGGAGCTGCCGGAAGCCGCGTTCTGAGGCGGGTGCCGGCGCAGCCCGGGCCCACGCCGGGTCCGGGCCGCGCCGGTGTCAGCTCCCGAACTGGATAGCCGCCCGGCTGGCCAGGATCGGCCGCAGGTGCTCGGTAATGATCCTGCGGTGCTCCGGGTCGTCCCGGTACACCAGGTACCCGGCCTCATCGTCGAACTCCGCGACCACCGCGTAGTCGTAGTTGTTACCCGGGTTCAGCCCGGCGTCCGGGCCAATGTGAAAGCCACGCAGCGTGCCGATCACCCCGGGCAGCTTGCCCAGTTCGGCCACCAGCGCGTCCTTCTGTGCCTCGGTCGCCTCCGGTGTCCAGCTGAACAGCGCGACGTGCCGGAACATGCGGTTCCCTTCTCGAGTGCGAGGTCAGCCCCAGGCCAGCATCCGGGCCGGGTCGTGCAGCATGGCGCCCACGTCGCGCAGCACCGCCGAGCCCAGGTCACCGTCCACGATGCGGTGGTCGAAGGACAGCGACAGCGTGGTCACCTGGCGCACCGCGAGCTGCCCATCCACCACCCATGGCGCGTCCTTGACCTGGCCGAACGCCAGGATGGCCGCCTCGGGCGGGGTCAGGATGGGAGTGCCCGCGTCCACCCCGAACACGCCCACGTTGGTGATGGTGATCGTCCCGCCGGTCAGGTCGGCCGGCGCCGACTTGCCCGCCCGGGCTGTCTCGGCCAGGCCGGCCAGCGCGCGGGCCAGGTCGGGCAGGCTCAGCGTGCCCGCGTCCTTGACGTTCGGCACGATCAGCCCGCGTTCGGTGGCGGCGGCGATGCCCAGGTTCACGTAGTGCTTGACCACGATCTCCTGCGCCGCCTCGTCCCACGTCGAGTTGATCATCGGGTGCCGCCTGACCGCGATCAGCAGCGCCCGGGCCACCATCAGCAGCGGCGAGACCCGCACCCCGGCGAACTCGGGCAGGTCGCGCAGCCGGGCCACCGCGTCCATGGTGGCACCCACCTCGACCTGCAGGAACTCGGTGACGTGCGGGGCGGTGAACGCGCTGGCCGCCACCGCGGCCGCGGTGTGCTTGCGCACCCCCCGGACCGGGATCCGCTCCTCCCGCCCGGCCAGGGCCAGCGCCGGCTGCCCGCCCGCGGCCGGCTGCCCGCCCGCGGCCCGCTGCACGTCGTCCCGGGTGATCGAGCCGCCCGGCCCGGTGCCGGCCAGCCCGGCCAGGTCCACGCCGAGGTCCCGGGCCAGCTTGCGCACCAGCGGCTTGGCCAGCACCGTAGCGGGCCGGCCACCGCCGTTCCCGGCCGGTTCCACTCCGGCCGGAACCTCTGCAGCCGAACGCTGACTGGCGGCCGGTGCCTTGCGCGCCCGCCGGGTCGTCGAGCCGGCCTTGACCCCGTAGCCGACCAGCACGGCCTGCCGTTCCTCCGCGGGGGGTGCCGGGCTGTCCGGAGCCGGCTCGGTGGCCACGGGGGGCACCAGGTCATCCGGGCCTGGCCGCGGGCCGGCCGCGGCGATGGCGGCCGGGTCAACCGGGCCGACCGTGGCCGGGACCGACGGCTCGCTGGGCGTGGCCGGTGCGCCCTGGCTGGGTGCCGGGGTGGCCGGGGGACCGGCGTCGCCGGCCACGTCCACCGCGATGATCGGGGTGCCCACGTCCACCGTGTCGCCCTCGGCGGCCAGCAGGCCGGCCACCACACCCTCGAACGGGCAGGGCAGCTCGACCACCGCCTTGGCCGTCTCGATGTCCACGATGATCTGGTTGACCTGCACTGTGTCACCGGGCTTGACCCGCCAGCTGACGATGTCCGCCTCGGTCAGTCCCTCACCCACATCGGGCATCCGGAACTCGCGTCGTTGTGTCATCTGCGGTCCCCTCAGACGGCGAACGTGCGGTCCACGGCGTCCAGCACCCGGTCCAGGTCGGGGAGGTAGTGCTCCTCGAGCCGGGACGGCGGGTACGGCGCGGAGAACCCGCCCACCCGCAGCACTGGCGATTCCAGCTGGTAGAAGCACTGCTCGGTGATCCGGGCCGCGATCTCCGCGCCCAGGCCGCCGGTCACCGGGGCCTCGTGCACCACCACGCAGCGGCCGGTGCGGCGCACCGACGCCATAATCGTCGCGTCGTCCAGCGGGGACAGCGTGCGGAGGTCGATCACTTCTACCGAGCGCCCGTCGGCCCGCGCTGCCACCGCCGACTCCACGCAGGTGCGGACCATCGGGCCGTAGCACAGCACGGTCACGTCGGTGCCTTCGAGCACCGTCCGGGCCCGGTCCAGCGGGACGGCCGCGGCCAGGTCAGCCGCGTTGTCCACATCCGCCTTGTCCCAGTACCGGCGCTTCGGCTCGAAGAAGATCACTGGGTCGTCGCAGTGGATCGACTGCTGGATCATCGTGTACGCGTCGGTGGCGTTGCCGCAGGCCACCACGCGCAGCCCGGCGGTATGCGCGAACAGCGCTTCCGGCGACTCGCTGTGGTGCTCCACCGCGCCGATCCCGCCACCGCACGGGATGCGGATCGTCACCGGCACGGTGAGCTGGCCCAGCGAGCGCATCCGCATCTTGGCCAGCTGGCTGACGATCTGGTCGAAGGCGGGGAACACGAAGCCGTCGAACTGGATCTCACACACCGGCCGGTAGCCGCGCAGCGCCAGCCCGATCGCGGTGCCGACGATGCCCGACTCGGCCAGCGGGGTGTCCACCACCCGGCTCTCGCCGAAGTCCTTCTGCAGCCCGTCGGTGACCCGGAACACGCCGCCCAGCTTGCCCACGTCCTCACCCATGATGAGCACTTTGGGGTCGTCTTCCAGCGCCTTGCGCAGGCCGGCGTTGAGTGCCTTGGAGAGTGTCATCGTCGTCATCGGGCCACCTCCGCGGCGAACGTGTCCAGGTAGGCCGCGTACTGCGCGCGCTCCTCGTCGAGCAGCGCGTTCGGCGCCGCGTACACGTTCTCGAACATGGCCAGCGGCCGCGGGTCGGGCATCTCGTGGCAGGTCTTCCTGATCCGCCGGCCCAGGTCGTCGGACTGCCCATCCACGTCCGCGAAGAACGCCGCGTCGGCCGCGCCGCTGCGCACCAGGTAGGCCTTGACCCGCTCGATCGGGTCCTTCAGCTTCCACGACTCGAGCTCGCTGGCCAGCCGGTACCGGGTCGGGTCGTCGGTGGTGGTGTGCGCACCCATCCGGTAGGTGAACGCCTCGATCAGCATCGGGCCCTGGCCTTCCCGGGCGGCCTGCATGGCCTTCCTGGTCACGGCCAGGCAGGCGAACACGTCGTTGCCGTCCACCCGGACCCCGGGGAAACCGAAGCCGCTGGCCCGCTGGTAGAGCGGGATGCGGCTCTGCCGCTCCAGCGGCTCGGAGATGGCCCACTGGTTGTTCTGGCAGAAGAACACCACCGGGGCGTTGAATACCGAGGCCCAGATGAACGCCTCGTTCACGTCGCCCTGGCTGGTCGCGCCGTCACCGAAGTAGACGATGACCGCCTCGCCGTCCTCACCCACCGCGCCGTCCCGCTGGATGCCCATCGCGTACCCGGTGGCGTGCAGCGTCTGCGCGCCGATCACGATCGTGTACAGGTGGAACTGGTGCGCCCTGGGGTCCCAGCCACCGTGGCTGACGCCGCGGAACAGCTCCAGCAGCCGGCTCGGGTCCAGCCCGCGGCACCAGGCCACGCCGTGCTCCCGGTAGGTCGGGAACGCCATGTCCCGCGGCCCGAGCGCCCGGCCCGAGCCAACCTGGGCCGCCTCCTGGCCGAGCAGCGAGGCCCAGATACCCAGCTCACCCTGGCGCTGCAGGGCGATGGCCTCGGTGTCGATCCGGCGGACCAGGACCAGGTCGGTGTAGAGGTTCTTGACCTCGTCAGTGGTCAGCTCCAGCGGGTAGTCAGGGTGTTCGACCCGCTCACCTTCCGGTGTCAGGAGCTGGATTGTTTCGACGGCCACGTGTACTCCCTTGGGTGGTGGGGTTCACTAGCCCCCATGGTGGTGGGGTTCACTAGGGCCATCGTGACAGAACAAGGCGCGGCCCGGGAAACCCGGCGTGGATACGAGGGGCACCAGGTGGGTGCCGGGGAAGGCAGGGGACAGGTGGCCCGAATCGTGGTTGACGTGATGCTGCGCCGGGAGATCCACGATCCGCAGGGTGAGGCGATCGCCAGCGCATGCCAGCGGCTCGGCTTCGGCCAGGTGCTCAGCGTCCGCCAGGGCAAACGGTTCGAGGTCGAGCTGAGCGGCCCGGCCGACGAAACCGCGCTGGCCAGGGTGGCCGAACTGGCCGGTGAGGTGCTCACCAACCCGGTCATTGAAGAGTTCACCCTCCACGAGGGGTGACAACGATTGCAAGACAACCCCGGGAGTTCACGATTATCCCGGCCAGGGCCGGGAAAGGTCTCAAGTGGCCAGCACGCACGGACGCGAGAGCGAGGGAACGAGGGGCGGATGCGGGCTCACTTGAGACGCACCGAGGAGTCGATCGTGGACGTGGAGTTCTGCCTGGTGTTTCCGCACGAGGCGCTGAGCGTGCCGGTGATGCGGCGGGTACTCGGCGACACGCTGCGGCGGCTGGGTGCCGATGAAGACGGGGTTTCTGATCTACTGCTCGCGGTGACTGAGGCGTGCACCAACGTGCTCAAGCACGGCACGCCCGGCCCGCGCTACGAGATTGTCGCCCGGATCGGCCAGCGTGGCTGCCTGATCCAGGTGCTGAACGACGAGCGCGGCCTGGAGCCGCTGCTGGTCCCCGCGCCGCGGCGGCCCATGTGGGACGCGGTGCACGCGCCAGCCAGGTTCCGCCGCCGCGCACTGCGCCCGCCGCGGCGGCTGTCCCGCCCGGGCGGGCGGCGGGGCGCCAGTGACGGGCACCGGCCGCTGACCGAGGACCAGGTCATCGCGATGCTGCCGGAGTCCGGCCGTGGCCTGGCCATCATGCGGGCCTGCGTGGACGACGTGACGCTCAGCACCGACCCTGGGGTGGGCACAGTGGTGTCGCTGGAGAAGCGGATGGCGTGGCGGGATGACGCGCTGCTCAGCCGCCCGGCCGACTTCCCGCTGGACGACGGCGAACTGCCGCAAGGCCAGCTCAGGAACGTCGGCTGACGTTCCTGCGCGCGGCCAGGCCGGGTAAGCGGCGAGGCAGGGTAATCTGCAGGCAGACCATCCCCGCTATCCGCTGCGAGGACGCTCATGACAGCCCGAGTGGGCGTCATTACCTTTCCTGGTTCGCTCGACGACGTCGATGCTGCCCGGGCGGTGGCCCGGGCCGGCGGCACCCCGGTGCCGGTCTGGCATGGCCAGACCGACCTGCGCGGGCTGGCCGCCGTGATCCTGCCCGGCGGGTTTTCCTACGGTGACTACCTGCGCTGCGGGGCCATCGCCCGGTTCGCGCCGGTGATGTCCGAGCTGATCCAGGCGGCCCGGGATGGGCTGCCGGTGCTGGGCATCTGCAACGGCTTCCAGATCCTGTGCGAGGCGCACCTGCTGCCCGGGGCGCTGACCCGTAACGCCCGCTTGCGGTTCATCAACCGCGCGGTACGGGTGCGCATCGAGGACGCCAGGACGCCGTGGACCATGGACTACGCCCAGGACCAGGAGATCACCGTGGTGCTGAAGAGCGGCGAGGGCGCCTACGTGGCCGATCCGGCCACGCTGGCCCGGCTGACCGCCGGCGGCCAGGTGGTGGCCCGCTATGCGGGTGGCAACCCGAACGGCTCGGCTGGCGACATCGCCGGGGTGCGCAGCGAAGCCGGCAATGTGGTTGGGCTGATGCCGCATCCGGAGCACGCCATCGACCCGCTGACCGGGCCGGGCACCGACGGCCTCGGCTTCTTCTCCTCGGTGCTGCGCTCGGTGGCCGGCGGGGCGCTGGTGCCGGACAGGGTGGACGGATGACCACGGCCGACACCGTGCCCCGCGCGGCGGCCAGTCCGGCGCAGCCGCAGCCCTACGCCGAGCTGGGCCTGACCGAGGCGGAGTACACCAGGATCAGGGGGCTGCTCGGCCGCCGGCCGACCGACGCCGAGCTGGCTATCTACTCGGTGATGTGGAGCGAGCACTGCTCCTACAAGTCGTCCAAGGTGCACCTGCGCCGGTTTGCCGAGACCGCGCCACCCACCCCGGCGCTGCTGGCCGGCATCGGGCAGCAGGCCGGCGTGGTGGACATCGGGCAGGGTTACGCGGTCACGTTCAAGGTGGAGTCGCACAACCATCCGTCCTACGTGGAGCCGTTCCAGGGCGCGGCCACCGGGGTGGGCGGCATCGTCCGGGACATCCTGGCCATGGGCGCCCGGCCGGTGGCGGTCATGGACTCGCTGCGGTTCGGGCCGGCCGACGCCCCGGATACCCGCCGGGTGCTGCCCGGGGTGGTCGCCGGGATCTCGTTCTACGGCAACTGCCTGGGCCTGCCCAACATCGGTGGGGAGCTGTCGTTCGACCCCTGTTACGGCGGGAACCCGCTGGTCAACGCGTTGTGTGTCGGGGTCATGCGGCACGCTGACCTCAAGGAGGCGGCGGCCCGGGGGCCCGGCAACAAGGTCATCCTGTTCGGCTCGCGGACCGGCCCGGACGGCATCGGCGGGGCCTCGGTGCTGGCCAGTGCCACGTTCGGTGGCCCTGCTACGGCGGGCGACGGGGTGGCAAGCACTGATTCGGCTAAGCGGCCCAGCGTCCAGGTGGGCGACCCGTTCATGGAGAAGCTGCTCGTCGAGTGCTGCCTGGAGCTGTACGCGGCCGGTGTGGTCACGGCCATCCAGGACCTCGGCGCGGCCGGGGTGTCCTGTGCCACCGCCGAGCTGGCCGCTGGCGGGGGCGCCGGCATGCGGGTGGAACTCGATGCGGTGCCGCTGCGCGACCCGGCCCTCGGCCCAGCCGAGATCCTGATGAGCGAGTCGCAGGAACGCATGATGGCCGTGACCGAGCCAGGGCACGTCGGCCGCTTCATGGAGATCTGCGCCCGCTGGGGCGTGCTGGCCACGGTGATCGGCGAGGTGACCGATACCGGCCGGCTGCAGATGAGCTGGCACGGCGAGCAGGTGGTGGACATCGCGCCGGGCAGCGCGGCCGACGACGGGCCGGTGTACCGGCGGCCCATCGAGCGCCCGGCCGGCCAGGACGCGCTGCAGGCCGACGACCCGGCCCGGCTGCCCCGGCCCTCGTCCGGCCCGCAGCTGCGCGGCACGCTGCTGTCGCTGCTCGCCTCGCCCGGGCAGGCCGACAAGAGCTGGGTCACCGAGCAGTACGACCGGCATGTCCGCGGCAACACGGTGCTGGCCATGCCCGAGGACGCCGGGGTGCTGCGGATCGACGAGCAGACCGGCCTCGGGGTGGCCCTGGCCACCGACGGCAACGGCCGGTTCTGCCTGCTCGACCCGTACGCCGGGGCACAGCTCGCGCTGGCCGAGGCATACCGCAACGTGGCCGCGACCGGTGCGGTGCCGCTGGCCGTGACCAACTGCCTGAACTTCGGCTCGCCGGAGGATCCCGGGGTGATGTGGCAGTTCAGCGAGGCGGTGCGCGGGCTGGCCGACGCGTGCGCGGCGCTCGGTGTGCCGGTCACCGGGGGCAACGTGAGCTTCTACAACCAGACCGACGCGGTGCCGATCCACCCCACCCCGGTGGTGGGCGTGCTCGGCGTGCACGCCGACGTGGCCACCCGGGTGCCGATCGGGTTCGCTACCGAGGGGGCCAGCATCGTCCTGCTCGGCCGGACCGCCGCCGAGTTCGGCGGCTCGGCCTGGGCGCACGTGACGCACCGGCACATCGGCGGCCGCCCGCCTGCCGTGGACCTGGCCGCCGAACGGGCCCTGGGCGCCGTGCTGACCGGGGCGGCCGCGGCCGGGCTGCTGGACGCGGCGCACGACCTGTCAGAGGGCGGGCTGGCGGTCGCGCTGGCCGAGTGCTGCCTGTCCGGCGGGCTGGGCTGCCAGGTGAGCCTGCCCGGTGACCTGTTCACCGGGCTGTTCAGCGAATCGGCCGCGCGCGCCGTGCTGGCCGTCCGGCCCGGCGCCGAGCAGGCCGTGACCGGCCTGGCCGCCGAGCACGGGGTGCCGTGCCAGGTGATCGGCTCGGTCGGCGGCACCAGCCTGGTCGTCACGGACAGCTTCGACATCCCGGTAG
>DATCUG010000432.1:0-9765 GCA_036567525.1 Streptosporangiaceae bacterium
GTGCATGACCGTGGTGTGATCGCGGCCGCCGAACTGCTGGCCGATCTTGGGCAGTGACAGGTCGGTGAGCTCGCGGCACAGGTACATGGCGATCTGCCGGGCGGTGACCAGCACCCGGGACCGGGACGTGCCGCACAGGTCATCGATGGACAGCCCGAAGTAGGACGCGGTCTGGCCCATGATCGTGGCGGCGGTGATCTCCGGGCCCTGGGCCTCCGGAATCAGGTCCTTGAGCACGATCTCGGCCAGCTGCAGATCGACCGACTGCCGGTTCAGGCTGGCGAACGCGGTCACCCGGATCAGCGCGCCTTCCAGCTCCCGGATGTTGGTGGAGATCCGGGAGGCGATGTACTCGAGCGCCTCGGGTGGAGCGTTGAGGCCCTCCTGGACCGCCTTCTTGCGCAGGATCGCGATCCGGGTCTCGAGTTCCGGCGGCTGCACGTCGGTGATCAGCCCCCACTCGAACCGGGAGCGCAGCCGGTCCTCCAGGGTGACCAGCCGCTTGGGCGCGCGGTCGCTGGATATCACGATCTGCTTGCTGGCGTTATGCAGCGTATTGAACGTGTGGAAGAACTCCTCCTGCGTTCCTTCCTTGTTCTCCAGGAACTGGATGTCGTCCACCAGCAGCACGTCGACGTCCCGGTACCGGCGGCGGAACCCGTCCTGCTTGCCGTCCCGGATCATGTTGATGAAGTCGTTGGTGAACTCTTCCGAGCTCACGTAGCGGACCTTCACCCCCTGGTACAGGCTCTGCGCGTAATGCCCGATCGCGTGCAGCAGGTGGGTCTTGCCCAGCCCGGAGTCGCCGTAGACGAACAGCGGGTTGTACGCCTTGGCCGGCGCCTCGGCCACCGCCACCGCGGCGGCGTGCGCGAACCGGTTGCTGGAGCCGATCACGAACGTCTCGAACGTGTACTTGGGGTTGAGCCGGGCCTGGGTCGGCCGCGGCGTTCCGATCACTGGCTGCGGGCCGGTGATCGGCCCGGTGTTAAGCGGGCCGGTGCTGATCGGGATCGGGCCGGTGTGCTGCCGCCGGTCGGCCAGCGGGTCGAACTGGCCGCCGCCGAGTGGTCCGCCGCCGAGCGGGCCGTGGCCGGCCAGTGCGTTCCCCCCGTCCGGTCCGGCGCCCGCCTGCCGCGGCACACCCGGGTGAGCCTCGTCCTGGCCGGCCGGCCCCGGGCCGGGCGCGGGCAGGCCACCGTCCGGTGCCGCCGGGAACGCGGTGGCCGCGGAGATGGCGGTCGGGTCGACCGTCACGGCCAGCTGGATGCTCCGGCCCAGCTCGCGGGACAGCGCGTGGGTGATCAGCGCACGCAGCCGGGTTTCCAGCTGTTCCTTGACGAACTCGTTGGGCGTGGCGATGAGCGCGGTGTTCTCCACCAGCCCGAGCGGGCGGGTCAGCTTGAGCCAGGCCCGCTGATGCGGCTCGATCTGCATGGTGGCCAGTTCTTCCAGCGACCGGGCCCATACCTCCGCGAGGTCTGTTTCGCTCACTTGTCGTTCACCCCTCGCGCCCCCCACATCTGATCAACAGCTTTGTCCACAGCTTGTGCACGCCGGATATCGCGGTGTGCACGGATCGCACGGACCTGGCGCTCCCCGAAGGGGCGGGGTCCCGCGGGCCGGCTCCCCCTGCCGGAGTAGTTTTCCACAGCCTAGGCTCCTCGGTCAGCGGGCGCTGCGCAATCGTCGGTTCCGGGGCAGCCGCTGGTTTGACCGGTGCCCAGCGGTACGCGTAACGTGAACAGACCCAGCCACTCGACCAGTGGTCCCGCCCGCATGCGCGCTGATCGCTCGCCCGGTGCGGATGAGTCCGTGCCGATGAGTCGAGCGGAGCAAAAGCCCGTTACCTGGAGTTCTTCGTGAGCAAGCGTACGTTCCAGCCGAACAACCGACGGCGTGCCAAGACGCACGGGTTCCGGCTGCGCATGCGGACCCGGGCCGGCCGCGCCATCCTGGCCGCGCGGCGGCGTAAGGGCCGCGCGCGGCTCAGTGCCTGACCAGCCGGCACCGACCCGAGGGTCAGCCTTGCTTCCCGCACCGGCCCGGCTCCGGCGGCGCGAGGATTTCTCCGCCGCCATCCGGGGTGGCAGCCGGGCCGGGCGCGCGCTGCTGACCGGGCACCTGCTGGTCCAGGCGGGCGGAGCGCCGCCGCGGGCGGGCTTCGTGGTTAGCCGCGCGGTCGGCGGCGCGGTGGTCCGGAACAAGGTGCGCAGGCGGCTGCGCGAACTGGTCCGCGGTCGGCTGAACTCGCTGCCGGCAGGTAGCCTTTTTGTGGTCCGCGCGAATCCGCGGGCTGCGACCGCGCGCCAGTCGGATCTCGCCGCCGAACTCGACTTGGTGATCGACACGTTGCTCCGGCGGCAGGTGGGGGCGCTGAGCCGATGACCAGCTCAGCCGGGATGACTGCAACCGGGCGGCCAGGCCGGCCGTCGGCGGTTGCCGCCGTCCTGCTCTGGCTGATCGGCGGGTACCGCCGGTTCGTCAGCCCGATGCTGGGCGCCCGGTGCCGGTTCGCGCCGTCGTGCAGCGCCTACGCGCTGGAGGCGGTGCGCGAGCACGGCGCGCTGCGCGGTGCCTGGCTGGCGGTTCGCCGGATCGGCCGCTGTCATCCGTTCCACCCCGGCGGCTACGACCCGGTGCCGCCACGCCGCGTGGGGCGGCTGACGCCCCCATCGCAAGGAGCTAGTTCGTGAGTATCCCGCTGCTTGATCCGCTCTATGAAGCGGTCGCCTGGGTGATCATGCGCCTGCACTCGCTGTTCGGCGCGGTCTTCGGCGCGTCGAGCGGCTGGACCTGGGCGCTGACGATCATCTTCCTTGTGATCATCATGCGGCTGATCCTGGTGCCGCTGTTCATCAAGCAGATGCACGCGACCAGGAAGATGACCGCGCTCGCGCCCCAGGTCGCCGAGCTGAAGAAGAAGTACAAGAACGACCGGCAGAAGCTCAACGAAGAAACGATGAAGCTGTACCGGGAGAACGGGGCCAACCCGCTGGCCGGCTGCCTCCCGGTGGTGGCCCAGCTCCCGGTGTTCTTCGCGTTGTTCGGTGTGCTCCGCGCGATCTCCCTGGACCAGCCCAAGTACGGCCTGACCCCGGCCGTGGTGCACAGCGCGCAGACCGCGCACATCCTGGGCGTGACCGTGGCCGACCGGCTGCTGTCCAAGCTGTTCCCGCCCACGTTCTACCCACTCGGCACCGAGCAGCGCGTCATCATCATGCTCACCGTGGTGCTCAGCGCCACGACCACGTTCATGACCGTGCGGCAGAGCATGAAGCGCGGGATGACCCCGCAGATGGACCCGGACAACCCGATGGCGTCGTCGCAGAAGATGATGCAGTACATCGTGCCGGTGTTCGCGCTGTCCGGTCTGTACTGGGAGTACGGGCTGGTCATGTACTGGGTGACCACCAACCTGTGGACGCTGGGCCAGCAGTACGTGCTGTTCAAGCGGTTCCCGCCGCCGGTGCCCGTCGGCGCCGGGGCGGCGCAGCCGGGCAAGCCGGGTGGCAGCGCGCCGGCCAAGGCTGGCGGCAACGTGACCGCCGCGGGCCGGGCTGCGGCGCGGCAGCAGGCCAAGAACACCGGACCAGCTTCCCGAACGCCAGCTGGTGGCCAGTCGGCCAAGACGCCGCCGGCGCCGTCCGGGCAGGCGGCCAAGCAGCCGATCAACCAGTTGCGCAAGCCGGCCGCCAAGCAGCCGTCCGCGTCGAAGGCGGCACCGGCCAAGACGCCACCGGGTAAGCCGGCCAGGTCGGCCAAGCCGGCCAAGCCGGGGTCCGGGCAGGCGGCGGCCAAGGGATCCAGTTCCAATGGCGCCAGCGGCGGTGGGCTGTTCCGGTTTGGCAAGGGCAGCAAGGCCGAGCCAGAGCCGGCGCCAGCGGCTGAGCCCGAGACTAAGATCGTCAGGCGGCAGCCGGCCCGCCAGTCGCGAAGCCGGCGTTCGGGCAAGCGGTAGAGCATAGGCCGGCGAGATCCGGGCACGTGGCGTGCCAGGATGCACCGACCCGGAATGAGGAGGGACCCGGTCGTGAGCCAACCGGACAATGCGGGCACCGTTACCAGCGGTGATGTCGCAGGCCAGGCATTGGCGGGGGACGAGGCGGACAGTGCTGCCCGGGTTGACCCGGGTCTGGATCACGACGCGGACGCGGCTGACGTGACCGGCGACGAAGCCGCTGCGCCCGCCGGCGACGAGGTTGCCGGTGACGAGGCGGCTGGCGATGAGGTGGCCGGCGAGGAGGCCCCGGCGGACCCGGCGGCGGACCCGGCCGTTCTGGAGCAGGAGAGCGAGATCGCGGCCGACTACGTGGAAGGGCTGCTCGACGTCGCCGACCTCGATGGCGACATCGACATGGACGTGGAGGGCGACCGGGCCCTGGTCTCCGTGGTCGGTGCCACGCTGGAAGAGCTCATCGGCCCGCGCGGCGAGGTGCTCGAGGCGCTGCAGGAGCTGACCCGGCTGGCCGTGCACCGGCAGACCGGTAACCGCACCCGGATCATGCTCGACGTAGGTGGCTACCGCGCGCGGCGCCGCTCCGAACTGACCGAGCTGGGCCGGGACGCCGCGGAAGAGGTCCGGAGCAGCGGAGTGCCCCGGCGTCTGTCGGCGATGACCCCGTTCGAGCGGAAGGTCGTGCATGATGCGGTCGCGGCCGCCGGACTCCGCAGCGAGTCCGAGGGCGAGGAGCCGAACCGCAGAGTGGTCGTGTTCCCGGTCGGCTGAGCCGGTGGGCGCGGACCCTGCCGCCGACGTGCCGGCCCCGCCGGCCGAGGCGGTCGCGGTATTCGGGGCCGCGCTGCCCGCCGCCGAGCAGTACGTCCGGATGCTGGCCGGGCCCGGGGTGGCCTGGGGACTGCTGGGCCCCCGCGAAGTGCCCCGGCTGTGGACCCGGCACGTGCTGAACTGCGCGGCCCTGACTGACCTGGTGCCGAGTCCGGCCACCCTGGTGGACCTGGGTTCCGGCGCCGGGCTGCCCGGTATCGTGCTGGCCCTGCTGCTGCCCGACGTCCAGGTGACCCTGCTGGAACGGATGGAACGGCGGGCGAAATTTCTCACCCAGTGCGTGGCCGAGCTGCCCCTGCCCAACGCCACCGTGCTGCGGGCCACCGCCGAGGAAGTGGCCGGGAAGCTGAGCGCGGACGTGGTGACGGCGCGGGCGGTGGCGCCGCTGGGCCGGCTGGCCGGCCTGGCGGCCGGCCTGGTCCGGCCGGGCGGCCTGATACTGGCTATCAAGGGAGCGACCGCGGACCAGGAGGTCGCCGAGGCCCGGCCGGTGCTACGCCGGCTGGGTATGCGAGAGGTGGCCGTAGTGCGGGCCGGGGACGGTAAGGTCGATCGCGCTGCCACAGTCGTGCGGCTGATCGCTGGCCGCTAGCGGACCGGACTGCGTGAGCAGGGAGGAGCGCGGCGATGGCTTCCGCAGGCGGCCTGGGATGGCCAGATGAAGCCGCGGCTGGCTCCGCAGCTGAGCCGCACCCGGCCCGGCCCAGCCAGCCCGCCAGTTCCACACCAGGTCTCGGCTGGCCGGCCATCCAGCCACCGGCGCCGGCGGTGATCCCGGACGAAACGGGATGGCCAGCATCGCCGGCCGACGGTGCGCATGCCAACGGAATCGGGGGGGATATGGGACGGCGCCGGGGACTGGCCGCTCGGGACACTGGCGAGCAGGGAGACGTGGTGAGTGAAGGCAGCAGTATGGCGGGGAACGTCGCCGTAGGCGGCGGGTACCCGGAGATGGTCATTCCCGCGGCGCGGCCGCCGGACGGCCCGCCCGATCCGGCCCCCAGTCCTGGCGCGGGCAGTGCCCGGGAGCGTGCCTGGCCCCGGCCCGCCGCCTGCCGGGTCATCACGATCGCCAACCAGAAGGGTGGCGTGGGCAAGACCACCACGGCGGTCAACCTGGCCGCCGCCCTGGCCCAGCACGGCTCCCGGGTGCTGGTCATCGACCTGGACCCGCAGGGCAACGCGTCAACCGCGCTCGACGTGGATCACCGGGCCGGCACCACGTCGATCTACCACGTGCTGGTCGAGGATCAGCCGCTGGTCGGGATCATCCGCGCCGTCGACGACATCCCGCTGCTCTACTGCGCGCCGGCCACCATCGACCTGGCCGGTGCCGAGATCGAACTGGTCCCGATGGTGGCCAGGGAAGGCCGGCTGGCCCGGGCCCTGGAAGCCTACGATGAGTCACAGCTCGACTACATCCTGATTGACTGCCCGCCGTCTCTCGGGCTGCTCACCGTGAACGCCCTGGTCGCCGCGGCTGAGGTGCTCATCCCGATCCAGTGCGAGTACTACGCGCTGGAAGGGCTGGAGCAGTTGCTGCGCACCGTGGACCTGGTGAAGAGCCACCTGAACCCAGGGCTGGTCATCTCCACCATCCTGCTCACCATGTACGACGGCCGGACCCGGCTGGCATCCCAGGTGGCCGACGAGGTCCGCGGCCACTTCGGCGACGTGGTGCTGGAGTCCATCATTCCGCGCAGCGTGCGGGTCTCCGAAGCACCCAGCTACGGGCAGTCGGTGATGACCTACGACCCCGGATCCAGTGGTGCGGTCGCCTACCTGGCCGCGGCCCGGGAGATGGCGTTCCGCTCACAGACCGGCTGACCTGCGCACTCTGAGTCCTCACCGCCGGCCGCCCGGCCGGCCGGAATCCGCCTGACGCCGCGCCTGGCCATCCGTCGGCGGCGCATGTAGTGCTGCGAGGTGGCATCCTCTTCTGGGGAGCCGTTCGGCCGGGCCGCCGGGCACGGTGGACAAAGACGAGGTTCCCCAGTGATGCTCGGGTGAGTGGCGCAGCGGCGAGGAGAGGCGATGGCTCAGCAGAAGCGCGGGCTCGGCAAAGGGCTCGGTGCGCTTATCCCAACGGGCCCGATGCCCGGCACCGGGCCGTCCGCTGGTTCAGCCCCAGCCGCCCAGGCATCCAGCTCAGCCGGAGCTGACGCGCAGGCCGCCGGCCACCGCGGTTCGGTCGGTGGCGCCTACTTTCAGGAACTGCCCATCGAGGCGGTCAGCCCCAACCCGCGCCAGCCTCGTGAGGTGTTCGACGAGGAGGCCCTGGAAGAGCTGGCCGACTCCATCAAGGAAGTAGGACTCCTCCAGCCGGTCGTCGTCCGGGAAGCGGGCCCCGGGCAGTACGAGCTGGTGATGGGGGAACGCCGCTGGCGGGCGTCACAGCGTGCCGAGCTGACGCACATCCCGGCCATCGTGCGGGCGACCGGCAACGACGACATGCTGCGCGACGCGCTGATGGAAAATCTGCACCGGGAACAGCTCAACCCGCTCGAAGAGGCCGCCGCCTATCAGCAGCTCCTCGATGACTTTGGTGCCACCCACGACGAGCTGGCCAAAAAGGTAGGCCGGTCCCGCCCGCACATCTCCAACACGCTCCGTCTGCTGCAGCTGTCGGCTGCGGTGCAGCGCCGGGTAGCGGCCGGTGTGCTGAGCGCGGGGCACGCCCGTGCGCTGCTGTCCCTCGATGACCCGGCGGCCCAGGATCACCTGGCGCACCGGATCGTGGCCGAAGGCCTCTCGGTCCGGGCGGTCGAGGAGATCGTGACCATGGGCGGGGTGAAGCCGGCCAAGACCCGCCGCGCACCGGTACGGCAGGCCTCGGCACCGGCGCTGGACCGGCTGGCCGACCGGCTGGCCGACGCGTTCGACACCCGGGTAAAAGTGGAACTGGGCAAGCGCAAGGGCAAGATCGTGGTCGAGTTCGGCTCGATCGAAGATCTGGAGCGCATCATCACCACGATGTCCCCGGAGTGGGCCGAGGCGCTCAGCGCTTAACGAGTTTCACGTGAAACTCAGTCCGGCGGTTCCGCTCGGCCGTGGCCCAGCACCATGTTCAGCACGACCGGCTGGCCGGTCAGCTCCTCCAGTTCAGCCCGCAGCCGGTCGGCCTGCGCACCGCCATGGCCGCGCACCACGCCCAGCCGGGCCGCCTCGATCTCAACCTCTACCCGGTCCAGGTCCCCGCCGACCTTCACCGCGGACACCCCGGCCGCCTGGCCGACCCGCCGGCGAATCAGGTCACCGATCTCCTCGATGCGCAGTGCCTGCACCGTCATGATCTCTGAACCGGCGGCGACTCCGGCCTCCTCGGCCCCGGCCATCTCGATGTGCTCCGCCAGCAGCCGGTTGACCATGTCCCGCCGCCCGGGCTCATCAGCCGCGTCATAAGCCCGGGCCGCCTCACTAGTCAGCTCCAAGTCCAGGTGCGGATTCAGGTACACCCGCAACGTCACCGGTGGCCGGCCCGCGGCACGCTCAGTGATGATCATGCGGCGGGCTACGGTGTACTTTTCCCCGGTCTCGGCCATCCGGGCCCGGACCTGCTTCTTGAACGCGCTGTCGTCAGTCACGCCATGCCCCTCGCGGCGACCCGTCCCGCGCCCTGATCGCCTGGCTCAGCGTCGACTGAACTCTCCCAGCTAGCGCGAACCGGCGGCCCTTGTCCTCACCGCTACCGGGGCGCGGGCCACGGCAGCTCGGAGTACGGCAGGCGCTCCTGCCGTATCCCAGGCTACCCAGCCTGGTGCTGCCGCATCCTCGCGGCGAGGTCACCGCCGACGGCCAGGTCTTCCGCTTCGGGACCCGGGAGCACGCCGCTCGCATCACCAATGCGCTCGCGCATCGGTCAGCATCCGGCGCTGGCCATGTGACACCCAGCAACGAACGCCCGGTCGGCCGGGCACCACGCGCATTCGCTGGGATCAGTCAATCTGGGATTCCAGGGAAATGCCTGGCCGGGAGCGGGCACTGTTTTGTCGGTGGGCTCGGTTAGTCTATCGAATAGAGCTTCGAGATAGGGGCTGGGCCTGGGAGGAGGTGGCCAGTATGTGCGAGGACCTGTCGTCGGTGACCGAGGCGCTGGCCGCGGTCCGGGGCGGGCTGGCCTTCCTGAACCAGGTCGCGGCGGCTGACCTGCCGGGGGTGGTGCAGGCGGGGTGCCTGCGGGAGCTGGCCAAGGTGGAGTCGGCCTATACCGCGGCGCATGCCCAGATGCTGGGTGCCTTCAGTGCCAGCGGCGCGCACGAAGATGATGGGCAGCAGTCCGAGCGGGCGTGGCTGAGGTGGCAGACCCAGGTCAGCTTCGGCGCGGCGGCGGGGGCGGTGGGCTGGATGAAGCGCCTGGCCGCCCACCCGGCCGTGTCGGCCGCGTTAGCCGCCGGGCGGGTGTCGCCGTCGTGGGCGCGGCACATCTGCGCCTGGACCGGCCAGTTGCCTGAGGACGGCCGCGATGACGCGGATGAGATTCTGCTGGCCGCGGCGGCCGGGGGTGCGGTGCTGCCGGATCTGGCGGCGCTGGCTGAGGAGATGCGCCGCCGGACCGCGGCCCCGGACCGTGACGGCCCGGGTGGCCCGGACGGGGATGCGGGGTTCGGTGAGCGGCGGGTGCGGCTGGGGCTGACGTTCGGCGGGGCCGGGGTGCTGGAAGGTGACCTGACCCCGGCGTGCGCGGCTGCTTTGCAGGCGGTGCTGGAGTCGCTGGGCAAGAAGGCCGGGCCGGAGGATGTGCGGACCGCGCCGCAGCGCCGCCACGACGCGCTGGAGGAAGCCTGCCGCCGGCTGGCCGGGGCGGGGTTCCTGCCCGACCGGGCCGGGCAGCCCACCCAAATCCAGTTGCACCTGACCTTAGACCAGCTCCGCGACCCGCCCGGCGCCGAGACCGCCTGGACCGCCGGGCAGCAGGCTGCGGCGGCCGCCCACAATCCCAGTGCTGCCGCAGGCGGGCAGCCCACATCCGCCGCGGC
>DATCUG010000433.1:0-5237 GCA_036567525.1 Streptosporangiaceae bacterium
CCCGCCGTGCGGCGGTGTGGCCGGCCGGGCGGCGCCGGCGGGCCGGTCAGGCCCGGGCGCCATCGCGCTGGGCGGCCGTCTGGTGGCGGCGCGCGGTGCGCTGCGCGGTAGCGTGCACCCGGCCCGGCACCGGGGTGTGCGCGGCAACGTGCTTGCGTGCGGTGGTGATGTCAGCGGCGCGGTAGGCAGCGCCGGTCTTGGCACCGGAGGTGGCCGCGCTGAAACGCGGAGCCCGGTCCGGGCGCTTGAAGGTCAGCCACAGCGGGATGCCGACCATGGCCGCGAAGATCAGGGCGGCGATCGGGAAGTTGGCCAGGACGAGGGCGCTCACGGGAAATCTCTCCTTTTAATCCCGCCGGCAGCGGGCCTGCCGGCTTCTTTATGTCTTCACCTTGCCACCCGGGCTTCTCCCCGTCGTAGGCTCCGCTTCTGAGCTTCTTCTGAACGCAGATCGCAGCCCGGCATAAGGCCAGATAGCATCGTCGGCCATGGGCAAGCTTCCGATCCGGGCGCGGGTGGCGACCACGCTGGGCGGCGCCGCAGGCCGGATGTCGCGGCTCGCGGGCCGTGGTGACGGGTCCGTCATCGGCGGGGTCATCGGGCTGCGGGTGGAACCGGGCCTGCTCGCCCTGCTGGCTGAGGACCGCCAGATCGTCCTGGTCACCGGGACCAACGGCAAGACGACCACCACCCGGCTGATCACCGCGGCGCTCGGCGCGCTCGGCCAGGAGATCGCCTCGAACGCGTTCGGCGCCAACATGGAGGCCGGCCTGGCCGCCGCGCTGGGCCAGGCGCCGGAGGCCCCGTACGCGGTGCTGGAAGTGGACGAGAAGTACCTGCCCGGGGTGATCCAGGCGACCAAGGCCCGGGTGGTGGTGCTGCTGAACCTCAGCCGGGACCAGATGGACCGGGCGGCGGAGATCTGGCTGGTGGCCCGGCGCTGGCGGGACGCGTTCCGGCAGGCGCCGTGGTGCCGGGTGGTGGCCAACGCGGACGACCCGCTGATCGCCTGGGCGGCCACGGGCGCGGCCCAGGTGACCTGGGTGGCGGCGGGCCAGCGCTGGCACGAGGACTCCTGGTGCTGCCCGCAGTGCGGGTCGCACCTGCGCCGCGACGACATGGGCTGGCGCTGCGGGGAATGCGGGTTCAGCCGCCCGGCGGCACGCTGGGTGCTGGATGGGGCCCGGGTCATCGACTCCACTGGCGGGGTCAGCGAGCTCAGCCTGGCCCTGCCCGGCCGGGCCAACCGGTCCAACGCGGTGGTGGCCCTGGCCGTCGCCGAGGTGTTCGGCATCGGTCCGGCCGCCGCGCTGCAGAAGATGCGCTCGGTGACCTCGGTAGCCGGCCGGTACACCCAGGTGCGGCGGGAAGGCCGCCAGGTGCGGCTGCTGCTGGCCAAGAACCCGGCCGGCTGGCTGGAAGCGTTCGACGTGCTGGAGCCGCCGCCGGTGCCGGTGCTGCTGGCGGTCAACGCGCAGGTCCCGGACGGCCGGGACACCTCGTGGCTGTGGGACGTGGACTACCGGGTGGTGGCCGGCCGCCCGGTGTTCGTATCCGGGGAACGCGCCCTGGACCTGGCCGTCCGGCTGGAGGCGGACCGGGTGCCGTTCCAGCTGGTGGCGGACATCGATGACGCGGTCAGCCGGGTCCGGCCCGGCGGCACCCTGGACGTGATCGCGAACTACACGGCGTTCCAGCACATCCGGGCGGCCGTCGGCCGGGCGGCCTGACCGGCCGGCCTGACCGGCCGGGCATGATTGAGCAGCGGGAAAGGCGGGACAACGGATGGGACCACCCTGGGATCCGGGCAGCAGCCGGCGGGGCACGCACTCCCGGGGCGCCAGCGCGCTCCGGCTGGTCTGGGTCTACCCGGACCTGCTCAGCACGTACGGCGACCGGGGTAACCTGCTGGTCCTGGAACGCCGGGCCCGGCTGCGCGGCATCGGGGTGGAATCCATCCTGGTCAACTCCGACCAGCAGGTGCCCAGCCAGGGTGACATCTATCTGCTCGGGGGCGGGGAGGACCTGCCCCAGGTACTGGCGGCCCGGCGGCTGCGGCAGGACGGCGGGCTGGCCGCGGCGGCCCGCCGCGGGTCGGTGATCTTCGCTGTGTGCGCCGGCTACCAGTTGCTGGGCCACGAGTTCGGCGGCGAGGAAGGCCAGCCGGTGACCGGCCTGGAGATCCTGGACATCCGCAGCGGCCGGGGCGAGCGACGCGGCGTCGGCGAGATCCTGGCCGACATCGATCCCGCGCTGGGCGTGCCCAAGCTGACCGGCTTCGAGAACCATCAAGGGGTGACCCGGGTCGGGCCGCACGCCAAACCGCTGGCCCAGGTCTCGGTCGGCGTGGGCAACGGGGACGGGACCGAAGGCGCGTACGCGGGCCGGGTGCTCGGCACCTACCTGCACGGGCCTGCCCTGGTGCGCAACCCGGGCCTGGCCGACCTGCTGCTCAGCTGGTCGATCGGCCCGCTGCCCCGGCTGGACCCGGCCGCCGAGGAGTGGACGAGCCGGTTCCGCGACGAGCGCCTGGCGGCGGTGCCGGGCTAACCGGGGCCGGGCCGACCCCGCCGAACTGACTGCGGAGCGTTCAGTACACGAGCGCCTGGGCGCCGTCCGCGCACACCTCGGCCACGAACGTGGCCGCGCCCGCGATGCGCACCCCCTGGATGGTGTCCGCCTGGGCGATGTCCCGCCGGGCCGCGCACTGGGTGCACAACGTCACCGTCCCGGTGGCCAGCACGCTATCCAGCAGGTCGCGCAGCGGCGGCGCGTGCGGCAGGCTGAACTCCTCGGCCCGCCCGGGCAGCGCGAACCAGGACGCCTCCCCGGTCAGCCACAGGGAGGTGGTGACTCCGCTGGCTACCGCGGCCGCGGCCACGTTGAAGCCCTGGTTGCAGCGTTCCGGGTCTTCCTTGCCTGCGGTGATCTTGATGACGAGGCTGCGCGGGCTCATGGTCGCACCTTAACGTGACCCGCCGCGTCCGGCATGGCGGACACCAGCGCCCGGCGCCGCCCTCCGTACACTCTGTCTTATCCATGATCGCGTTATTCAATGGACCGCTGCGGGTTCCCTGCGCTGCGGTGAGCACCGACCGCTCGCGCAGATCCTCCGGACCTGCGCTCGCTAGTCGGTTTGAATAACGCTCACGGGTGGCGGCAGGAGGGAGACGATCATGCATGGAATCGTCAGCGCGCTTCTCCTGGTGGGCGCGTTCGCGGTGGTGGCGGTGCTGGCCACGCTGCTAGCCATGCGGCTGCTGCGCACCACGCGAGGAAAACCGGTAACCCCGGCCGGGGAGCGGCCCGATGGCTAGCCCGCTGCCGGATATCCCGGACATCCATCCCGATCTGGAACCGGTGAGCTTCCTGCTCGGCCGCTGGGAAGGCGCCGGGGTCGGCGGGTACCCGACCATCGAGAGCTTCCGGTTCGGCCAGGAGATCACCTTCAGCCACATCGGCAAGCCATTCCTGATCTACTCCAGCCGGACCTGGCTGCTGGACGAGGACGGCAACCTGATCCGCCCGTCGCACACCGAGACCGGCTACTGGCGCCCGCAGCCCGGTGCGCAGATCGAGGTGGTGCTGGCCCAGCCGACCGGGTTCGCCGAGATCTACGTGGGGGAGATCAGCGGCAGCAAGGTCGAGCTGAGCACGGACGTGGTGGCGCGCACCGCCACCGCCAAGGACGTCACCGCCGGGCACCGGCTGTACGGGCTGATCGGCGCCGACCTGGGCTGGGCCTACGACATGGCGGCCATGGGCCAGCCGCTGCAGCCGCATCTGTCCGCCCAGCTCAAGCGCACCGGCTGAGCACCGTTGGCGCGCGGCCGGCTCAGTGCCGGCGGAGCCAGTAGGTGCTGAACGCCCGTCCCTGGTAGAGCGAGCTGGGCTGCTGGGTGACCTGGCGGCTGGCCCGGCCTACGCCGGCGATCCGGTAGGTGCGCCACCATCGGCTGCGCAACCCGCCACGGCGCCGCGCGGTGCCGACGGCCACTGCGGTGAAGCTGGCCGCCCGGTAATCGGCCAGCGGCAGGATCTTCCCGGCCGCGCTGGTCGGCGCCTCGCTGATCACCTCGGCCGACGACCGGGCGCAGGCACTGGCCGCGCAGCGCAGCCCCCGGCCAAACTGCCGCCCGCTGGAAATGTCGCGCAGCCGGAGCAGGAATTTCCGGCGGGACGGCTGATAACGCACGCTGGCCCGGATGGCATTGCCCGGATGGACCCGGAAAGCCACCCGGACGGCTTTAGGGTACATTTCATACCAGGCGTAATATCGCGGTTTCGGCCCGGTGCAGCTGACTGCCACGCCGATCTGCTCGACGCTGGAACTGCCCAGGCCGTCCAGGCCGATCCAGTGCGAGGAGGAGGCGCCCGGGGTGGCCCGGCAGTCGGCGTACGGCACGAAGAACGCGGCCCGCACCGAGCGGAACTGCAGGCCTGCCCGGGCTGCGGCGTAGCCGGCCCAGTTGTAGGAGGAGATCGGGCGCTGCCCGGTGCCGGGCCCGGCGGCGCGCCAGGCCGCGATGGCCATCGGGCCACCCGGCGTGGCCGGGCCGCGGGCCGCGGCCGCCCGCGGCGGGCGGAAAGCACTGGCGGTCAGCACGACGGAAATGGCCGTGACGGTGGCTGCCGCGCCGCGCGCGAGCTTCCGCATCAATTGTCCTTTTCTGCCCGGGAAATGGGACACGCAAGACTCCAGGCACCGACCTTACGCGGTGCCTGGTGAAATACGAAGGAATTGATGCCGGGCAAATTAAAACCCCCGGGCGGCTCCCGGCCGCTCACGGTGAGCAGCGCGGGGACTGGCTGGACAGGCCAGTCAGCCCGGGGGTCCGGTGTCTGCCGATATTCGCCGGCCGCCGCGCGCGATGCGCGAGCCGATGACGGCACCAGTGGTCACAGCACACCAGTGCCTCGGCGGGACGGCGGCTAGCGGACAGCCACCTCGCGAGTCCGACTGCTATACATGCGTTGGACCACCTCCTTTCCCGCGTTCCCGAAAGGCTATGTCAGTCCCCGGGAGCAAGCAACTGGGTTACCCGCCGGGCAGGATGCGCGGGAAGCCGAAGCGCGGCAGCAGCGCGTTGTCGGTGAACCTGGTCAGCGCGCAGATCCGGTCCCCGGACAAGGTGAGCACGAGCAGGCCGTGGGCGCGCAGCACCGGGACCCGCGGGTCGACCAGGTAACAGCCGAACGCGGGCTGCCGGTTGGCGTGCGTGGGCAGCAGCCGGTAG
>DATCUG010000434.1:0-7377 GCA_036567525.1 Streptosporangiaceae bacterium
GGTGGCGCTGACCAGCGGGACCAGGATCCACGGCAGCATGGCCGCCGGGAGCCATTCCGAGGACAGCTCGCCGAGCAGGCTGAGCGCGGCGGGCGACAGCGCGTAGGCCAGGCCGGCCGCGACCCGGGTCCATGGCGTGCCGATGCCGAGCCGCCCGGCCAGCCGCACCGTGCCCAGGAACGCGGCCACCAGCACCGCGCCGATCCACAGCCGCTGGATCACCCACGGCGGCAGCGCGGCCAGCTTGCCGAGCATGAAGAACGGCCCCATCGGGAACAGATAGCCGTTGGCCTGGTCCTGCAGCATGCCGAACTGCTGCGGGTCCCACAGGGACAGCGCCCGGCTGAGGAACCCGGCCGGGTTGATGGCCAGGTCCAGCTTGGTGTCGGCGATGATGTTGCCCGGCGCGGTGACGAACGGCAGCACCTGGAGCAGCAGGCAGAACGCGACCAGCCGGATCGCGCCGCGGACCCGCTCGCTGGCCGCCCGGGCTTCCAGCGGCCGCAGGGTGTCGCTGGGCGGAAGCGGGGGTGCGCCGATCACCGCTGGACGCCGGGCTCCGGGCCAGGACGGCCGAGCAGCCGCTCCCGCGGGCTGGCCAGCCGGACCGGCGTCGCGGCGCCATCGCTGACCAGGATGTCCAGCACCGGCCCCTCTGCGAGCCGCTCACCACCGTCCGGGGTGGACACTATCCAGGCCCCCGGCTGGCTGGCCCGGGAGGTGCCGCGGCGCAGGCAGGCGGCCAGCAGCTCGGCCATCCGGGCGGTGGCGGTGTCCCAGCTCAGCTCGGCTGCCCAGGCCCGGCACGCGGCCGCGACTTCGGCCCGGCGCACCGGGTCGTCCAGTTCCTTGACCGCCCGCTGGGTGACGTCCTCGATCCGCTCCCCGGCCCGGACCAGCCAGCCGGTCTGCCCGTCCCGGACCGCGTCGCGCAGCCCGGGGACGTCGAACGCGACCGTGGGCACGCCGAGCGCCGCCGCTTCCAGCACGCACAGCCCCCAGCCCTCGCCGAGCGAGGTGTTCAGGTGCAGCCGCGCCCCGGCTACCGCAGCCTGCTTGGCCGGCTCGGGCAGGTAGCCGCGCAACCGGACCTGCCCGGCCAGGCCGCGCTGCGCCACGCGGGCGGCCAGCGCCGCCGCGGCGGGCCCCCGGCCGATCACGTCGATGGTCAGCCCCGCGCCGGCCACCCCCGCCCCGGCCAGCCGCTCCGCGACCGGCAGCACCAGGTCGGCGCGCTTGTGCGCGACCAGCCGGCCCACCCAGACCAGGGCCGCCTTCGCGTCTGCGGCCGGCTGCTGCCGTGACGGCGCCTCGACCCCGTTCGGGACCAGGTAGATATCGCCCGGCCAGCGCAGCTCGTCCCGCATCGCCGCGACCGTGGACGGCGACACCGCCACGCACGCGTGGCGGCGGTAGACGGCCCGGGCCAGCGGCCCCTCCAGCAGCCGGCCGAGGCGCGCCACCCAGCCAGGAAAATGCACCGACCACTGAACGCTATGCACGTGGTGCATGACACACAGCACCGGCACGGCGCCGGGCAGGACCAGCGGCGTGAAGAACGGGATGCCGTTCTGGCAGTCCAGGACGGCGGCGAAGGACCGGCCGCGGGCTCGTGGTGAGTGGGCCCGCCAGCGGTGGGCCAGCAGCCAGCCGAGCAGCAGCGGGTACACGGTGAACCGGCCGCCCAGCCGGATGATCTCGATACCGTCCCGGCGGTCCCGGCGGGCCTGCCCAGGGGCCCGCGCGGTCAGGAAGCTGACCTCGGCACCCCGGCGGGCCAGCCCGCCGGCCATGGCCCAGGCATAGCGTTCCGCCCCGCCGGCTTCGGGATGCCAGGGATCACGCCAGTTGACCATGGCGATGCGCGCGCCGGTGAAGTCCGGGTCCGGGCTCAGCCCTGGGCCGCCGGTGCCGGCGCTCCCCCCGCTCCGGTCCGGCCCCCCGGCCAGCGCTCCGGTCACGCCGTGGTGACCCCGGCCGGCACGGCTGGGGCGGCCGGTGCGCCGGGCCGCAGCGCGGGTGCGCCCAGCGGCGGCCCTAGCCCGCCCGTTGCTAGCCCGCCCGTTGCTAGCCCGCCCGTTGCTGGCCCGCCGGACGCTGGTGCCTCGGGTGGCGGCGGCAGTCCGGGGCCGGCTGGCCGGGCCGGACTGACCGGGCTGACCGGGCTGACCGGGCTGACCGGGCTGGCCGAGCGCAGCCGCAGCCAGATGGCCGCGATGTCGCGGAACGTCTCGGCCGAGTGCCGGGTGACCGAGAACGTCGAGCCGGGCACGTCCCGCCAGTACACCGGGATCTCGGTCAAAGTCGCGCCGAGCTGCTGACAGCGGGCCAGCAGCTCCACATCGAACGCGAACCCGGCGGTGCGCAGTGACCGGGCCGCGGACCGGGCCAGCGGCCCGGAGAAGAACTTGAAGCCACACTGGGTGTCGGTGGCGTCCGGCACGATCCGGCGGGCCAGCGCGCGGAACGCGGATGCCCCGATCCGGCGGACGCCGCTGTGCCGCTCCTCGGCGACCGAAGCATCCAGCAGCCGCGACCCGATGACCAGCGGGTTGCCCGCAGCCAGCAGCCGGACCGCGACCTCCAGGGCGGCCAGGTCGGTGGCCATGTCGGCGTCGCAGAACCCGACGAACGGGGCGGTGGTGGCCAGCAGGCCGGCCCGCACCGCCAGCCCTTTGCCGGCCCGGTGACAGCGGAGCAGCCGGATGGGCACCGGGCCGGACGGCCACTCATGCACGACCGAGCAGGTCGGATCGGTGCTCGCGCTATCCACCACCAGGATCGCCGCGCTCAGCGGCAGGGCCGCCGCGGTCCGGCACAGCGCGGCCAGCCCACTGGGCAGCCTGCGCGACTCATTGCGAGCCGGAACGATGATCTCGATCAACGCCGGGGGATCAGTGCGCACGCCCGCCGGCGGCCTCGTCGCCACCTGCCCGGGCCGGGTCAGCGCGTGCCGTACTGGTAAATGGAGGCGTTGCTGGGCGTGCCGTTGGCCACGCTGGCCAGCGCGTTGGTCACCAGCACGGTGGCACCCACCGCGACCACGACCCCGACCACGATGGCAATGAGCAAGCGGACCACGGCGTTCCTCCTCCGGCAAGGGGACACGGTCGTTGGCTCTGGACACTAGCCAGCGCTTGGGCTACCGCCTAGTAATGTGACTGAAATGTAACAGGTTCTACTTCGGAGCGCACCCCGGATCATTCCGGGCCGGTATTGGCGGCCGGCCCGGCGGGCATTGGTTTGTGACCGAACAGTCTCATGGCACCTGGTAAATGGCCAGGTCTTCGCCGCTGCTCAGCCGCCTGCAGCCGGATAGGCGGCGGGTCACGGCGGCGGCCGCCGGGCTGGCGTCCACGATCACGAACCGCACCCCGGCGGCGGCCAACGTGCCAGTCAGCGCGCCGGGGCCGGTGATGGCGGCCCTCAGCCGCCGGGCCCGCGGGTCGTCCGGGGCGAGCTGGACCCGGCCGACCTGGCCGCCGTCGTTCCAGATCACGGTGCGGCCGAGCAGCCGTGGCCACGGGTCCAGCACCGTCTCCTGGTGATTCCAGCCCGGGGTGCGGTAAGCCGTCCACGGCAGCACCAGCGCCGCGCCACCGGCCGGGCTGTCGTTGATCAGCCGGGCCGCGGCCAGCCAGCTAGCCGGGTACCAGACCGGGCGGAGCCGGCCGGCCGCGCCCCAGGCCAGCCCGGGCAGGAGCACGACCGGCAGCGCCACGGCGGTGATCCCGATGGCCACGCCGAGCCAGTCCGGGCGGGTACCGCCGGCCATGCTGGCCGTGCCCGCCGGGCGGGGCCGCATCGCCCAGCTCACGGCCAGGCCGAAGCCGGCCGCCTCGGCCAGCGCCAGCGGAGCGACGAACTGCTGCCCGTCGCGCAGCACCGAGAAACCAGGCCACAGCCCGGCCGCGGCGCGCAGCACCTCCCGGCCCGCCGCGGTGACGCCGATGCTCGCGATGGCCAGGCCGGCCACCGCCGCCACGGCCAGCCCGGGCCAGCGGGGCCGCTCCCCGGTCCGTCCGGCAGCCCGCCACCCCGACCGCGGCCTGGCCAGCGTGACGTAGCCGGCCAGGGCGGCCAGCGCGGCGGCCAGCCAGAGCACTGACCAGGCTCCGCCGTAGCCATCCGGCACGGTCCGCGCGTTCCACATCCCGCCCAGCATCAGCAGGCTGCCCAGCGAGCCGAACGGGGTGTCCGCCCGGGCGGCGAACGCGCTGATCCCGGCCGGATCGGCGAACACGGTGTGCAGCAGCGACGGCACCAGCCAGGGCAGGCTGGCCAGCAGGAGGACCGCCCCCGCGGCCACCGCGGGCCGGACGGCCCGCTGGCCAAGCAGCACCGCGGGCACCAGAACCAGGGCGGTGACCAGGACCGCGGCGAACCCACCGACCGCGGCCGGCAGCATGGCCAGGGCGAGCCAGCCGGCCCAGCGCCACGGCACGGCCGCCTTCCCCAGCGGCCCACCCCGGCCCGGCCCGGGCTCGCGCAGCGCGGCCCGCAGCACCCAGGGCAGGCCGGCGTAGCCGAGCAGCAGCGCCCACTGCCCGATGATCAGCCGCTCGGCCACGAAGGGGTTCCAGGCGTAGTAGGCTCCGGCGGCCAGCCGGGCCAGCCAGTGCTCGGACCGCAGCAAGGCGGCGGCACCCGAGCAGGCCAGCACGAAGATCGTCAGCAACAGCAGCTTCTGCACGAGGTCGGCGGGCAACACCCGGCTGGCCACGGCCAGCACGGCGTCGCTGGGCACCGCCCGGGGCGGCCCGCCAGCCAGGCCGAACATCGTCGCGGTGAAGGGCTGCCGGGGTACGGTCACCATGTCGTAGCTGAGCAGGAATCCACGCTGCAGTCCCGGGCCGAGGGCGAGCACCCCCAGGCCCAGCCCGGCCAGCAGCCCCGGCCAGGCGCCGGCGGACCGGGCCCGGCGCGCCCTGTCCGCCCGTCCAGCCACCGCAACAGGTTACGGCGGGTGCCGATCAGCCCCGTACGGGCTCAGCCCGTGAGCGGCGTGGCCGGGATGGCCGGGCCGGACGGCGCCGGCTGCAGCGAGCCCACGGCCAGCCCGGTCAGGCACCAGCCCGGCGAGGGCGCAGCCAGCCGGACGCCGACCGTCGACCCGCCGCCCACCACCGGGACGTAGAAAGAGTGCGTTCCCGCCGGGAGCTGCACGCTCGCCCAGCCTCCGCCGTAGCTCACTGCCGCCGCGGTGGCCGGGCCAGAGTAGTCAAGCCGGACGAACCAGTTCCACCGGTACAGCGAGCCATGCACCGGAATGCTGATGCCGGCCGTGGTCACGGCCCAGCAGTGCGGTCCGGCCGTCTTGCCGGGGGTCTTCCCAGACGTCTTCCCGGGCTTCTTCCGGGGCTCCTTCCCGGGCTTCTTCCGGGACGTCTGCACCGGCAGCTTCACCGGCGGCGGCCCGGACACCGGGCCCGCCACCGCGGCGGGCAGCAACTGCCCGCTGGCATTGAAGACCATCAGTTTGCCGACGGCACCACGCGGCACAGCCGTCCAGGCCAGGTGCTTGGCCGGCTCACCCCGGGCAATCGCGCCGATGACCCGCGATGTGTAGCCGGATGACCCGAAGATGATGGGCGCCATGACCGAGGCCGGCGTCGGCCCGTCCACGATCAGCGCGCCGCGCGGCGCGCCGGCCACCGCGGCCTGCGCGGTGACGATATAGGACCGCGCGGCGGCAGCCGGGACAACATTCCCTGTTTCGAACGACTGCAGCGACCAGAACGAGCCAATGACGCACACGCTCAGCAGGACTGCCACGGCAGGCCGGGCGGCGGGCAGCCGGAACCGGATGGCGCCCTGCTCGTCAGCCAGCGGCAGGAACGCCAGCCCCGCGCACAGCGCGAGCACGGGCACCGCGTCCTCCAGGTACCGCGCCTCCGTGCCCAGCAGGCTGGCCGGTAGTTGCCCCATCCGGCCGAGGACAATGGGCAGTATGTCCGCGACGGCCACCCAGCCGGCCAGGATGGCCCAGGCCCGCCAGGCGCGCACCCGGCGAGCACAACTCACCACCAGCACAATCGCACAGACCGCCCACGACAGTTGCTGGAGCGCCGCCGGCGGGTCGGCCACCGCGTAACCGGGCTGTGCCCACTGCCACGGGCCGCCCACCGCCCCCGGCAGCAGAACGGTCCCGGTCAAGGTCGAGACGAAGCTCAGGATGCCAGAGATGGAACCGGAAGCGGCGGGCTTGACGGCCGAGGATGACAGCTGGACCAGATAGACCGCGGCCCAGGCGGCCAGCACGCTGCCGTAGAGCAGCCACGCACGCCAGTACCGGACCGCCGACTTCACTGCCGCTGCCGCCCACGTCCCGGGAACGAAGAACGCTGAGGTCAGGGCGAACAGGACCAGCGGGACTACCGCCCCCTTATCCGAGGCGGCCATGCCAAGCAGCAGCCACCCGGCCGCCGCGATGGCGTGCCGTGCCCGGCCGTCCCGCAGGTAGTGGACGTGCGCCGTCACCGCCATGCAGAACGTCAGCTCAACCGGGAGGATGATGATGGCCCACGACCACCAGGAAATCCCGGCTAGCTGCAGCGGGCTGAACAAGAACACCGCGAGCACGGCGAGAATCGCGGGCCGGTTCCCGAACAGCGTCCGCAGCATACGCAGCATCGCGAGGCTGGTACCAGTCAGCAGCACGAGGGTGCTGACCGACGCCAGCAGCCAGCTGTACAGCGAGACCCGGGCCAGGGCCCACGAGACCGCCATACCGAACGGCATGAGCTGCCCGGCGTCTTCCCACGTCAGGTATTTCCAGCCGAAACCGGACTCAAGACCCCGGTACAGGTAGCTGTAGTCGTCCTGGCGGAAGTACGAGTGCGTGAGCAGGTCCACCATCCACAGCAGCTGAATGACTATGAGCAGTGCTGCGCCCAGGCTGACGCCATGGGTGCGCAGTCCCTCGGCCAGGTCCGGCGCCGGCCGGGCTGGCTCTGCTCCGGGGGGTTCCGCCGCACCAGCCGTGCTGGTGGCCTGGGCGGCCTGGGCGGCCTCGGCGGCCTGGTTCCCTTCCCGCAGCGCATGCGCATGGCGCTTCCAGACCAGCATCGCCACCTCTTCCACCGCCGACTAAGGGCACACCCCCGCCTGGCACCCGAAAGCGATGCCAGCGTAGCCTGGTTTTAGAACGTGTTACAGCGGCGTCACCGATGATCAGGCCCGGACTTTGCCGATGACGTCGTCGGCGAAACGGCGCAGCTTGCTGATCTTTTCGGCCAGCGGCTCGGTATCCGGGCCGGTCACATACGGCCAGCGGAACCCGACGATGACGTCGGTCACGCCCTGCTCGGCCAGCCGGTGCACGCCGTCCACGGTGTAGGCGTCCAGCGAGATCACGTGCACCTCGAACGGCCGGTC
>DATCUG010000435.1:0-5491 GCA_036567525.1 Streptosporangiaceae bacterium
GGCCAGCCCGGCCAGGTCAACCACGGCCAGGGCAGGCCGGGGCAGACCAAGCATGGCCAGGCCAGGCACGGGCCAGCCAGGCACGGGGGGCAGCGGGCCGGGACCGGTGCCGGGGCGCACGACGGCGGAGCGGCGCACGGCAGCGCGGCGGCCTGCCCGCGTGGCTCGGTCGTGCTCAGCCTGTTCACCACCAAGTACCGCTACCGGGCCCACCAGGCACCCCGGTTCGAGCTCAACGTGGTCTCCACCGCGCGCCGGCCCTGCTCATTCGACCTGGGCGCGCGGCACGTCCAGCTAGTGATCAAGGCGGGCGGGGAACGCCAGGTCTGGGACTCCGCCGACTGCGCCCCGGCTGGCCACCGGCTGACCCGGCTGACCCGGGGGGTGCCCGACGTGCTGCGGGTGAGCTGGGACCGGAAAACCGCGGGGGCCAGCTGCCGGCAGCCCGGCCAGGCCGCTCATCCGGGCACCTACACGGCGACCGTGCGGAGCGGTCCGCTGCACAGCCAGGCGCTGATCTTCGTGCTGGCCGGGCCGGGCATCGCGGTGCCCTGACCAGCGCTACTCCTGGCCAGCGGTGCTCTGGCCAGCGCTACTCCTGAGCAGCGGTCAGGAGTACCGCTCCAGCAGCGTCACCTCGGCCAGCCGGGACAGGCCCTCCCGGGCCCGGCGCGCCTCTGGCCCGGACACCCCGGGCACGTCCTGCAACTCGGCGGCGCTCGCGGCCAGCAGCTTGTGCAGCCCGCCGAAGTGGGCGACCAGCCGGTGCGCCACCGGTTCTGGCAGCCGCGGCACCCGGGCCAGCAGCCGGTAACCGCGTGGCTCGACCGGCTCGTCCAGCATGCCCGCGCCGCCCAGCCCGAGCACCGTGGCCACCCGCCCCGCGTCCAGCAGTTCCTCCGGGGAAAGCTCCTCGAGCTGGGTGAGGACCGCGCCGACCTGGCCAGCCGATGGCAGATAGTCCTGCACGATGAGCTGCCGCTCGAAGCCGCTGCCCGCGATGAGCTCGTCGAACTGCAGCGCCAGCAGCCGCCCGTCGGTGCCCAGCTCGACCTGGTAGCCCTCGATCTCCCCGGCGATGCGGCGGACCATCTCCAGCCGCTGGGCCACCGCGGTCACGTCGCGCACCGTGGCCACGTCTTCGATCTCATGCGTGGTCAGCAGCCGGGACACCTCGTCCAGCCGCAGCTTGTAACGCTCCAGGGTGGCCAGGGCCTGGTTGGCCTTGGACAGGATCGCGGCCGAGCCCTCCAGCACGTACCGCACGCCGTCCAGGTACAGCCCGATGATCCGCATCGACTTGCTGACCGAGATGACCGGGCAGCCGGTGTGCCGGGCCACCCGGTCCGCGGTGCGGTGCCGGGTGCCCGATTCGCTGGTGGGCAGGGCCGGATCGGGCACCAGGTGCACCGCCGCCCGGACGATGTAGCCGGCGTTGCCGTCCAGCACGATCGCGCCGTCCATCTTGGCCAGCTCGCGTAGCCGGGTCGCGGAGAACGCCACCCGCAGCTCGAAGCCACCGGTGCATATCTCCTCGACCGCGGGCCCGTCACCCAGCACGATCAGCGCGCCGGTGTTGCCGCGCAGGATCCGCTCCAGGCCGTCGCGCAGCGCGGTGCCCGGGGCCAGCGCGGCCAGGGCAGCCCGGCGGCGCTCGTCCCGGCCCTTGTGGCCCGGCTGGGCTGGGTCTGGCGGCACGGGCCTCCCGGGTGAAGGTTGCTGGGTGCGGCCCAGTGTATCGGCGGCCCTGCACCCTTGACCGCTGCTTTACTTCCGGGCCGGCATCGGGTCAGCCGCTGAACGCGGCCGTCATCGCGTCCCGGATGTCGGTCACCTCGCGGACTTCGATCGATCCCGGCCCGTCGGCCCGCCCGGCCGCCGGGCCCACCGCCTGACCCGGGCCGGCCGCGTCGGTCTGGCCGGCCGGCACCAGGGCCAGCCGGAAGCCCAGCCGCTCCGCCTCAGCCAGCCGCCGGGCCACGCCGTTGACTTGGCGCACTTCGCCGGCCAGCCCCACCTCGCCGACCGCGATGACCGACCCGGGCACGCTGAGGTTGATCAGCCCGCTGGCGAAGGCCAGCGCCACGGCCAGGTCCACGGACGGCTCGGTGAGCCGCACCCCGCCCACTGTGGCCGCGTACACGTCCTGCTTGCCCAGTTTCAGGTCGGCCCGCCGGGTCAGCACGGCCAGCACCATGCCCACCCGGTTCGGGTCCAGCCCCGAAGTCACCCGGCGGGGCAGCTCGGCCGGGGACGGCGCCACCAGCGTCTGCACCTCGGCGATCAGTGGCCGGCGTCCCTCCAGGGTGACCGTGACACAGGTGCCGGGCACCGCATCGTGCTGCCGGGACAGGAACAGGCCGCTCGGGTCGGCCAGCCCGACTATGCCGCGCTCGCCCAGGTCGAAACAGCCGATTTCGTCGGTGGGGCCATACCGGTTCTTCACCGCGCGGACCATCCGGAACTGGGCATGCCGGTCGCCTTCGAAGTGCAGCACCACATCGACCAGGTGCTCCAGGGCCCGTGGCCCGGCGATCGAGCCGTCCTTGGTCACGTGCCCGACCAGCACGGTGGTCAGCGCGTGCTGCTTGGCCACCGCCATCAGGGCCGCGGTGACCGCCCGGATCTGGGACACGCCGCCGGGGGCACCCTCGACGCCGTCGGCCGTGATGGTCTGCACCGAGTCCACGATCAGCAGTTGCGGCTGCACCGCCGCGACGTGCCCGAGCAGCGCGGCCAGGTCGGTCTCCGCGGCCAGGAACAGGTTCTCGGCCACCGCGCCGATCCGGTCCGCGCGCAACCGGACCTGGGCGGCGGACTCCTCACCGGTCACGTACAGCACCGGGCCGGACCGCGCCGCGAACGTGCCCGCCTCCAGCAGCAGGGTCGACTTGCCCACCCCCGGCTCCCCGGCCAGCAGCACGACCGCCCCGGGCACCAGGCCGCCGCCGAGTACCCGGTCCAGTTCGTCCAGCCCGGTGGACCGGGCGCCAGCCGCGCTGGCGTCCACCGCCGCGATCGAAACGGCCGGCGTGGCCGGTGCCACCGCGGCGCTGAACTCGGCCGCCGGGCCGAGCGGGCCGCGCGGGCCGCCCGGCCCGCTCCCGGGCCGGAGCAGCCGGGGCGCGGCCACCGCCTGCACCGTGCCCCACGCCTGGCACTCGGCGCAGCGGCCAGTCCACTTGGAGGCCCGCCAGCCGCACTCCGAGCACTGGAACGCCTGGGCCGCCGATGACTTCGCCATGGCAGGACGGTACTGGCTGGGTCCGACAGCGGGCCGGTCCGACACTCCTGGCCACCGCGTGGGTGAGCACCGCTGCCCGCCGCGGCGCATAAGCTGGCCAGGGGCAGCTCAGCCGGCGTCTGGCACCGTGCCCGGGCGTGGGTGGAACGGGGGGCGCGCGGGTAGCTAACAGCACAGCGCGGCTGGAGAGCACGGGGTAGCAACGCGATGTGGCAAACATCGTGCGGAAGGAGTCACGGTGAGCGAAGCGGACAGCGCTCCGCGACCTCTGGTGGCACTATCTACCGCGTCGGTCTACCCAGACCGGACACCGGACGCGTTCGAGGTAGCGGCCCGGCTGGGTTACGACGGGGTCGAGGTGATGGTCACGCCGGACGCCGTCAGCCAGGACGTGGACGTGCTACGGCGGCTGGCCGATTACCACAGCGTCCCGGTGCTGGCCGTGCACGCGCCCTGCCTGCTGATCACCCAGCGGGTCTGGGGCCGCGACCCGTGGGGCAAGCTGGTCCGGGCCAAGGAGGTCGCGGAGCAGCTCGGCGCCGGGGTCGTGGTGGTGCACCCGCCGTTCCGCTGGCAGCGCGACTACGCCCGGGATTTCGGCACCGGGCTGGCCCGGATGCAGCAGGAGACCGACGTGGTGTTCGCGGTGGAGAACATGTTCCCGCTCCGCGCCCGGGGCGCCGAGGTGGCGCCGTACGCGCCGACCTGGAACCCGGTGCAGATGGACTACCCGCACGTGACCCTGGACCTGTCGCACACCGCGGTGTCCGGGTCCGACGCGCTGGCCATGGCCGACGAGCTGGGTGGCCGGCTGGCCCACGTGCACCTGGCCGACGGCACCGGGCTGGCCTACCGCGACGAGCACCTGGTGCCGGGGCGGGGCACCCAGCCGTGCCTGCCGCTGCTGCGCCGGCTGGCCGCGGACAGCTACCAGGGCATGATCGTGCTGGAGGTCAAGACGTTCCGCGCGCCCACCCAGGAGGCCCGGCAGGCCGACCTGGCCGAGGCTCTCGAGTTCACCCGGGCCCACCTGGCCGCCCCGGACGGAGCTGCGGGCCCGGACGCAGCGGGAACGGCCGCGGCAGGCCCGGCCTCAGCGGGCCCGGGCACGGCCGGCCCGGCCCCGGCCAGCCCAAACGGCGCCACCCCAGGCCCGGCGGACAGCGGGCATGATCACCTCGCGCACGGCTCGGTGTTACCGTCCCGGTCATGACACCGAACACGCTGATCACCGTCGCCCCGACCGGCGCCGAGTCAGAGAAGGCCAAGGTCCCGGCGCTCCCCGTCACCCTGGACGAGCTCGTCACCACCGCGGTCGAGTGCCGCGCGGCCGGGGCGGCCGTGATCCACGTGCACATCCGGGACGGCCAGGCCCAGCCCACCCTTGACCTGGGCCTGCTCAAGGACACCGTGCGCGCGCTGCGGGAGAGCACCGACCTGATCGTGCAGCTGTCCACCGGCGGCGCGGTCACCGACAGCTTCGCGGACCGGCTGGCCGTGCTCGACGCGGCCCCGGACGCCTGCTCGCTGACCTGTGGCACGGTCAACTTCGGCGACGACGTGTTCGCCAACCCGTATCCGTTCATGCGTGAGCTGTACGCCCGCACCCAGGCGGCCGGGGTGGTCCCCGAGTTCGAGCTGTTCGATCTGGGCCAGGTGGCGTCGCTGCACCGGCTGCTCGATGAGCTGGGCCCGCCGCACGGCGGCCACGTGCACTGCGACCTGGTCATGGGCGTGCCGGGCGGGATGCCGGGCACGGTGGCCGCGCTGACCGCGGCGGTGGCCGCGCTCCCTGCCGGGGCCACCTGGTCCGCGACCGGGATCGGCCGGAGCACGCTGCCGGTGCTGCTCGGCGCGCTGGCCGCGGGCGGGCACCTGCGGGTCGGCATGGAGGACACCACCTCGTTCGCCCGCGGCCGCCCGGTGACCGGCAACGCGGAACTGGTCGAGCGGGCCGCGGCCGTGGCCGGGCTGGCCCAGCGGCCGCCGATGACGCCCGGCGAGGCGCGCGAGTTCCTTGGGGTGAGCAGCCGTAACTGAGCAGAACCAGCCGCCGGTGCTGGCCGAGGTGATCCGGTCCGGCTTTACCGAGTCGCGGCACCGCGGCTCGGTGCTGATCCTCGGCGCGGACGGTAGCCCGATGCTGCGGGCCGGCCAGGTCAGCCAGCCGATGTTCCCCCGTTCGGTGAACAAGCCGATCCAGGCGGCCGCGATGGTCCGGGCCGGCCTGGACCTGGACGGCAAGCT
>DATCUG010000436.1:0-3125 GCA_036567525.1 Streptosporangiaceae bacterium
ACCTGGCCGCGGCCGGGCCGGCGCTGACACCCGAGCAAGCCGGCCGCGCCATCACCGAGCTGATCACCGATCCGGCCAACGATCAGGACGCCTACCTGCTCACCGCAGGCGGGCTGAGCTCCCTGGCCCAATAGGGGGCGGCGTACTCAGAACGTGAGCGCCTGCAGCGCGGCCTTGAGGGTGGCCACCTCGGCGGCGGACAGCTTGCTCAGGAACTGCTGCTCCGCCGCCGAGGCCGCCTCGACAGCCTCGGCCATGGTGGCCTGGCCCGCCCCGGTGAGCACGACCACGTTCCGGCGCCGGTCCTCGGCGTCCGGCCGGCGCACCACCAGTTCCTTGTCCTCCAGGCCATCGATCAGCGTGACCATCGTGGTCCGGTCCACGCCGAGCCGGTCGGCCACGTCCTGCTGGGACAACGGCACCAGGTCGTCGATGCTCATCAGCACGGCCAGTTCGCGCCCGGTGATGCCGAACGGGGCCAGTGCGGGCGCGGTGAACTCGGTCAGCCGCTGCTGCGCGTGCTTGAGCAGGTAGCCCAGCCGGGCCTGCACGGCTGGCCGCGGCTGGTCCTGGCCGGCCAGGCCGGCTGGCGTCTGTGCTGGCACACCCGGCATTCTACGGATAGGCTGATCGTCAGCTCTACTGATGATCAGCCTTGCTGACTTTCCGTAGGAGGGATCGTCACGGTGACTGAGCAAAATCTCAGTTTCGGCATCAAGACCAGCCAGCTGGGGATTGGCTACCCGGAGATAGTGCGGATCTGGCGGGAGGCCGAGCAGATCCCGGTGTTTGAGCACGCCTGGCTGTGGGACCACATGGTGCCGCTGCGCGGCGACATCCGGGCCGGCGCGCTGGAAGCCTGGACCCTGCTGGCCGCGCTGGCCGCGCAGACCAGCCGGCTGCGGCTCGGTGTCCTGGTCACCAGCAACCGGCTCCGCTCCCCCACCCTGCTGGCCAAGATGGCCGCCACGGTGGACGTCATCGCGGGCGGCCGGCTCATTCTCGGCCTCGGCGCGGGCGGCAGCGCGGTGCCCCTCGCGCAGAACCCGGCGGTGCGCGAATTCGCCGCCTACGGCGTGCCGCTGGTCCCGCCCGGCCAGGCGGTCCGCGAGCTGGGCCAGTCGCTGGACATCATCAAGCGGATGTGGACCGAGGACCAGCCGTTCGACTTCACCGGTCCGACCATCCAGCTCACCGGCGCCGTGTGCGAGCCCAAGCCGGTGCAGCGGCCGCACCCGCCGGTGATGATCGGCGGGCAGGGTGAGCGGCTGCTGCGGGTGGTGGCCGAGCACGCCGACATCTGGACCTACCCAGGGCCGCCGGACGCCACGTTCCGGCAGCGTGACCAGGTGCTCCGCGAGCACTGCGCGGCCATCGGCCGGGACCCGGCCACGATCACCCGGTCCATGCAGATCATCGTGCGCTGCGCCGAGCCGGACGCGGTGCCGGCCGCCCGCCACCAGCTGCTGGACCAGATCGAGGCGGGCGTGACCCACCTGGTGATCGCGGCACTGCTCGGCGACCGCCCGGTGCAGTGGGTGGCCGACGAGATCGTCTATCCAGTCCTGGCCGAGACCGGCCAGCCGGTGCCCGCCAGCTAGCCCTGGTTCTCCCCGGTAAGCACGGTGGCGGCCATCTGGCGCAGCTCCACCCGGCGGATCTTCCCGGTCGCGGTCACCGGGTACCCGCTGACGAACAGCACCTTGCGTGGGCGTTCAAAAGAAGGGAGCCCGGCCCGGCAGAACTCGATCAGCTCGTCCTCACCGGCCGTCTGCCCCGCCTCGGTGATCACGTAAGCCACCGGTTTCTCCAGCCCGTCGGTGTCGTTGGCCGACACCACCACCGCCTGGGCCACCGCCGGGTGGGCCAGCAGCCGGGCCTCCACCTCGGCCGGGGACACCCACATGCCGCTGACCTTGAGCATGTCGCTGGTCCGGCCCAGGCAGACGTAGTAGCCGTCCGGGTCGCGCAGGTAGGTGTCGCCGGTGCGCAGCCACTCCCCCTGGAACACCTGGCGGGACGCGCCGTACCGGGACCAGTACCCGGTGGCGGTGGAGTCGCCGCGCACGTACAGCGTGCCCGGGGTGCCCATCGGCACCGGCAGGCCGGCCTCGTCGAGCAGCTTCAGCTCGTAGCCGGGCACGGCCACGCCGGTCGTGCCCGGGCGGACCTCGCCGGGCCGGTTGGACAGGAAGATGTGCAGCATCTCGGTCATCCCGATGCCGTCCAGGATGTCCACCCCGAAGTGCCCGGTCCACCGGGCGTACAGGGTGGCGGGCAGCGCCTCGCCGGCCGAGGCGGCCAGCCGGACGCCGCGCAGCGCGTCGCCGGGCAGCCCGGCGCGGAGCATGTTGGCGAAGAACGTCGGGCCGGCGAAGAACAGGCTGGCGCCGTGTTTCTGCGCCGCGGCCGCGATCACGTCCGGGGTGGACCGGGCCGGTTCCAGCACGGCCGCGGCGCCGACCGAGAACGGGAACAGCACCGAGTTGCCCAGCCCGTAGGCGAAGAACGCCTTGGCCGCGGACAGGCACCGGTCGCCGGGGCGGATGCCGAGCACCTGCTGGCCGTAGGTTTCGCAGACCACCGGGACGGCGCCGTGCCGGTGCATGGCGGCCTTGGCCCGCCCGGTCGTGCCCGAGGTGTAGAGCCAGAACGCGGGCGAATCGGCGGTGGTCCGGTACACGGTCTCGTCGGCCGGCCCGGCGGCCAGCGCGCTCAGCGCGTGCACCGGGACCGGGCTGTCCGGCACGGCGTTGTCCAGCACCGGGCCTCCGGCCAGGATCCCGGCCAGTTCCGGGGCGCTGGCCGCGGCGGTGGCCGCGATGGCGGCGAACTCCGGGGTGACGGCCAGGAACCGGGCCCGGGAGTCGGCCAGCAGGTCGGCCACCCCGTCGGCCAGCAGCATGGTGGACACCGGGACCGGGATCGCGCCCATCCGCATCGCGGCCAGGTACACGGTGACGAACTCGGGCGAGTCGGCCATCAGCATCAGCAGCCGCTGCTCCGGCTGCAGCCCGAGCCCGCGCAGGCCGGCCGCGGTGCGGCAGACCTGGTCGTGCAGTTGCGCGTAGCTCAGCTCACCGGCCGCCCCGGTGAGCGCCGTCCGCGGCCCGTCGCCCGCGGCG
>DATCUG010000437.1:0-3282 GCA_036567525.1 Streptosporangiaceae bacterium
TTCCAGCGGGCCGCCCGCGGCCGGGCCGTCCGGGCCGTCCAGGCCCGCCGTGGCGGCGCCGTCCGGGGCCGGGCTCAGCGTGGCGGCGGCCTGGTACCGGGCCGGGTCGGCCAGCACCTCGGGTGGGAACGTGAGCACGCAGTCGCCCGCCTCGGGCAGGCCTGCGTTCTGCATGACGACCATGATCTGCAGCTGGCCGTCGTCGTTGACCAGCCGGTGCACGGTGCCTGGGGTGAACCACAGGCAGTCGCCCGGGCGCAGTGGCGTCTCCTGGAAGCCGGCCCGGCCCAGGGTCTGCAGGCGGCCCGCGCCGCGCAGCACCAGGTACCCCTCGGTGGAGGCCAGGTGGATGTGGGCCGAGCCGCCGCGCAGCCCGTCCGCGGTGGGCCAGTCGTACACGTCGAGCAGGGTGACCCCGGTCGCCCCGGGGAACGCCTGCTCCGCGGTCACGCCACCGCTCCCGGCCGGCCGAGCAGATCGGCCGTGTCCATCTCGGCCACCAGCCCGGCGCAGCCGTCGGCGGACAGCTCGGCGCCGGCCAGCGCGACGTCGTAGCGCAGCGTCAGGCTCTGCCCGTCGGCCAGCATGAACTCGGCCGCGAAGAACGGGGCCGGGCACAGGCAGGCGAACGGCTCGCTGCGCACGAACCACATGGTCGGGTGGCCGACGTTGGCCGGGGCGTCGCGGAACACCATGGTGGACGCCCGGTCCTCGTCGTGCCGCCCGGTGAACGCCATCCACGGGCTGCGCCGGCCCATGTACTCGTCCCCGCCGCTGCCGTCCGGCGTGATCACCCGGCCCGGGCTGAACGACTGCGGGCCGCGCCAGAACAGCCCCCCGTAACCGGCGTTGTCCCGGCCCGCGGTGGTCGGGCTGCCGAACGCGATGATGGCCCCGCGCACGTTGCGCAGCGTGGTCCGGAACGCCAGCAGCCAGGCGTCCGCGCCGGGCAGCACCCGGGCGCCGATCTGCCGCCGCTCGTGCAGCCAGGTCTCGCCCTCCTGGGTGATCCAGCTCAGCTGCTCATCGACCCGGAGCACGCCGTTGGTCACCCCGGCCGCGGTGAACTCCTCATGCCGGACCCGGCCGTTGTTGGGCAGCTGCCGGTAGCCGTAGCCGCGCTGGAACGTGGGGCCGCCCCAGAAGTTCTCCGGCCCGACGTGCGGCAGCGACCAGGCCAGCCCCTTGTGCCAGACATGATCGGCTGGCCGGTAGCTGGTCACCAGGTCACCGCGCAGCGTGCGCACCGGGTGAAAGTACGGCCGCGGCGACTCGACCTGCGGGTCGTCTGGCCGGTACACGTACTGGAGCAGCTCGGTTTCGGCGTAGCTGAGCCGAAGCGAGCAGCCGTCACCGTCGGTCAGGCGCATATCCATGGGGGGCACTCTCACCATTGTTCCCAACCGGCCCCCGGGCCGTCCATCCGTGCATAGCTCGGCGACGTGGGGCCCAGATCAGCGGGCCGGACCGGCCCGCCGCCGAACGCGGACGCGTAGATCCCGGCCACCAGCGACATGGTGCCCCGGCTGTCCGGCAGCGTCACCGGCGGTGCGGCTGCGTCGCGCAGCGCGGCCAGCACCGCGCCGAACTGGGCCCGGTGCCCGCTCGGCGTGCCGGCCGCCGGCTGCTGCCAGGCGGCCAGCACCGGCTGCTCGTGGCCGGGGGCCGGGGTGACCCGCCAGTCCTGGTCGCGGTACCCGTACAGGTGGGTCACCTCGACCGTGCCGTGCTCGAAGTCGAACCGCAGGTAGCTCTCCTCGCGCGGGGACAGCACGCTGTTCACCACGCTGGCCGCGGCGCCGCTGGCGAAGATCACGTGGGCCATGGACAGGTCCTCGGTCTCGGTCCGGCGGGCCTGCCGCCGGGCCACGGCGGAGATCTCCACCCAGTCGCCGAGCACGTACCGCAGCAGGTCCATCTGGTGGATGCCGTGGCCCATGGTGGGGCCGCCGCCTTCGGTCTGCCACCGGCCGCGCCAGGGCACGTCGAAGTAGGCCTGATCACGGAACCAGGTGGTGTGGCAGATGGCCAGCAGCGGGCGGCCGAGCACGCCGGACACGGCCATCGCGCGCAGCCGCGCCGCGGCCGACCCGAACCGGTGCTGGAACACGGTCGCGAACCAGGGCCCGCCCGGCCCGGTCAGGTCAGCCAGCAGGTCCAGTTCGCGCAGGCTCAGCGTGGGCGGCTTCTCGGCCAGCACCGACGCGCCCGCGGCCAGGCACGCCGCGGCCTGCTCGAAATGCAGGGCCGGCGGGGTGCACAGGTGAACCAGGCCGGGCTGGACGGCGGTGAGCAGCCCGGCCAGGTCGGTGTGCAGCTCCGGGACGCCATGCTCGGCGCCGAACGCGGCCAGCCGGGGCCGGTCGATGTCGGCCGCGCCGGCCAGCTCGGCGCCGGGCAGCCCGCGCAGCGCGGCGGCATGGACCCCGGCGATGTTGCCGGTCCCGGCGATCGCGATGCGGACCGGCGCCGCGTTGCCTGCCTGCACTGGCTGCCTCCACTCCGGACGCACGGCCGGCCACCCACCCGGACGCCCACGACCCGCCACACCCCGGACGCTACGATCCGTGGCCCGGCCCGGCAACACTTTCGGAAACTTTCGGTCCTAGCCAGTGGCGACGGCCGGCAATGTCATGTCACGGGCCGCCTGCCAGCCCGCCACGGACTCCAGCCCGGTGATGGCCAGCAGGCAGCTCACCGGGACCGTCCAGCCGCCGGTGGCGGTGTGCAGGAACCCGACGGCCAGCGGCCCGGCCGTGGCGACCAGGTAGCCGACGCTCTGCGCGAACGCGGACAGCGAGGCGGCGGCCCGCGGATCGGGCGCCCGGGCCATCGTGAAGTAGATGGCCAGGCCGAGCGCGGAGCCCTGGCCCAGGCCGAGCAGCAGGGTCCAGGCGGCGGCGCCGCCCAGCGGGGCGAACCACGCCCCGGCCAGGCCGGCCACGCTGGCCAGCACGGTCCAGGCGATCAGCCCGCGCTGGTTCCGGGCCCGGTGCGCGAGCACCGGGATGATCAGCGCGCTGGGCACGCCGCCCAGCGACATCAGCGCGAGCAGGGTGCCCGCGCCGCCCGGGCTGACCCCGCGATCGCGGAACATGGTCGGCAGCCAGGACAGCGCGGCGTAGAAGGTCAGGCTCTGCAGCCCCATGAACCCGGTGACCTGCCAGGCCAGCGCGTGCCGGTACACCTTGACGCCGCGCCGCGGCCCGGCCGGCTGGACCGCGACCGGCTCCAGCCCGCCCGCGGGCCGGGTGTCGAACCGCAGCTGCGGCAGCCAGCACA
>DATCUG010000438.1:0-8455 GCA_036567525.1 Streptosporangiaceae bacterium
GGCGGCGGCCGGCCGGGCCAGACGCTGCCACAGCAGCCGCCAGCCCAGCTGGAACAGGCCGAGGAAAGCGAGCGCGACCAGGATGAACGCGAACGCCGTGCCCTGGCCGGCCAGCACCCGGAGGATCATCCCAAGCGCCACCGTGGCCAGCCACACGCCCACGCCGGTCGGCAGCAGCGCGGCCGGGCGCCGCCACCAGCGCGTCACCAGCAACCCCGCGACGGCACCCGCGGCGAACGGCCAGAACGTGTCCCACAGTCCGGCCGGGCCGCCGCCTGCGTGGTGATTGGACCGGCCGATCACCACGAACAGCAGCACGCAGCCCAGATCCGCGGCAGCGGCCCCAGCAGCACGACGCATGATCCTCCTTCGGCAGCGGACCCAACCTATCCGCAGCCGCCTGCCCAGCGGGCCTGGGCGTACACTCGCCAGGTGCTAACACCAGGCCGGCGGGGTCCCGGTGGGCGATGGCCCGGTTGCTGATCGTGCATCACACCGCCTCGCCGTCCATGCAGGTCATGCTGGAGGCAGTGCTGGCCGGCGCGGGCACCGACGAGATCGAGGACGTGGACGTGCTGGTCCGGCCCGCGCTGGGCGCGACCGCGGTGGACGTGCTGGCCGCGGACGGCTACCTGCTCGGCACGTCGGCCAACATCGGGTACATGTCCGGCGCGCTCAAGCACTTCTTCGACACGATCTACTACCCGTGCCTGACCGCGACCCAGCGCCGGCCGTACGCGCTGTACGTGCACGGCAACAGCGACACCGGCGGCGCGGTGCGCGCGGTCGAGTCCATCGCCACCGGGCTGGGCTGGCGGCGGGCCCGGCCACCGGTCATCGTGCTGGGTGATCCGGGGCCCGCGGACCGCGAGGCCTGCTGGGAACTGGGCGCCACCGTGGCCGCGGAACTGGTCACGTGATTCTCACCGTCGCGCTGAACGCCAGCCTGCACGTCAGCTACGAGACGCCGCGGGTCGCCTGGGGCGCGGCCAACCACGTCAGCCGGATGTTCGCCCGGGCCGGCGGGGGCGGCCTGGCCGTGGCCCGGGTGCTGACCGGCCTGGGCGAGGACGTGGTCGCGGCCGGCTTCGCCGGCGGGGGTGCCGCCGACCTGATCGAGGCCGACCTGGCCCGGTCGGGGGTGGGCACCGCGTTCACCCGGATCGGCCGCGAGTCGCGCCGGGTGGTCGAGGTGCTGGATGAGGACCGTGAAGAGAGCACCCGGCTGGCCGAGCCGCCGCCGTTCATCACCACCGAGGAACTCGGCCGGTTCGCCGGCGAGTACCGCAAGCTGCTGTCCGGCATGGACGCCGTGGTGCTGAGCGGCGGGCTGCCGGCCGGGCTGCCGGTGGATGTCTACGCCTCGCTGGCCAGTTACGCGGCCGAGGCCAGCGTGCCGGCCATCGTGCACGCCAGTGGTCCCGCGCTGTGGCACTGCCTGGGCCGGCATCCGGCCCTGGTGCTGGCCGCGCCCACCGCGGGCGCGCCCGGGGCCGGCCTCTCGTCCGGCCCGGCCGGGCTGGTGGAGCGGGGGGCGGCCGCGGCGACCATGGTCTCCGGCCCGGCCGTGCTGGCCGCGGCGGACGGCCGCGGCTGGCGGGCCGCGCTGGCCGGCCTGCCCGGGCTGTCGCTGTCCGGCGAGGCGGTGGTGGCCGGCCTGGTGCCGGCCGTGGTACACGACTGGACCTGGCCGGACACGCTGCGGCACGCGGTCGCGCTGGGCGCGGCCGCCGACCCGGCCGGCGAGGTCGACCTGGACGGCTACGACCTGCTCGCCGCCGAGGTTTCCGTCCAGCCAGCCGGCTGAGCTTAGCCGCCCGGATGGCCCCGGCCAGGAGGCCGGCCAGGGCGGCGGGCCAGGCCGGCCGCCCATCCCGCCGCGGTCACCAGCAGCGGAACGCCAGTGCCCGCCAGCCCGGGCACACTCTGCTGCGCGGTCGCCAGCAGCGAGCCCAGGAAGACGAGGTACGAGCCGATGATGAGCACGCCGGTGGCGCGGCGCACCCCGCCGTCGCGGTAGGTGACGGCCATCGAGACCGCGGTCAGCCCGAGATACCAGACGGCGATGAGCACCGAGTGCACCGACGGGGTCAGCCCGGTGATGGTGGCGGGCAGCAGCAGCCCGGCCGTGACGTTCAGCGTGTTGCTGTTCAGCGTGGTGCTCAGCATGGCCGCGCCGCGGCCGCGGGCGGCCAGGTATACCGCGGCCACCGCGTTCGGCAGGCTGGTCACCCCGGCCAGCACGACCCCACCGGTGATGATCTGCGGCACGCCAAAGTGCGTGCCGAGCGAGGTGGCCGAGCGTTCCATGGCCACGCTGGCCGCCACCACGACGGCCAGCGCCGCGCCGGCCACCAGCACGTCCCGGCGGCGGCCGTGCGCCGGGTGGATGATCTCACCGAGTTCCTGCTCCTCCTGGTGGATGGCTACGGCCAGCCAGTCCGCCCAGCGCCGGGCCACCGGCAGCCGGCCGAGCCGGGCCTGGCCCGCGCCGAGCAGCACCAGGTAGGGCAGCAGCACGGCGAGCACCGCGGCCAGCCCGGCGCCGGGCGGGATGCTGCCGGTCGTGGTGACCAGGCAGATCACGGCCACCCACAGCCCGACCGTCCCGCCCAGCATGACCACCTTGCGGTGCAGCGCGATCCGGCCCGCCACCAGGGCGCCCAGGCCGAGCAGCGCGGCCAGGTTGAACACGTTGGAGCCGATGATGACGCCCGCGCCGACCTTTTCCTGGTGGGCCGCCAGCGCGCTGACCGCCGAGGTGATCTCGGGCGCGTCGGCGGCCAGCGCGGCCACCATGCCGAGCAGCGCCTCGGACAGGCCGAGCCGTTCCCCGATCCGCTCCAGCCGGGTGACCAGCAGGTAGCTGGTGGCCAGGCTGACGGCCGCGCCGAGGCAGAACACGGCGAACTGGACGGCGACCGGCACTGGGCTGCGTTCCTTCCGCATGCGGGCAGGTTGCCGACCAGACTTCCCGGCTCACCTCCGGTCAGCCTAGCGGCGCCGCGCTTGGCGCAAGGTCACCAGGGATTGGGTGTGGAGTTGCCGTAGACCTGGTCCTGCAGTTGCCGCGCGGTGGATGCCGTGCCGCACACCGGCGGGGCCAGCTTGTCGTTGGCCGCGGTCCAGTTGGCCCACGCGATCAGCGAGTACTGCAGCGCCTTCGGGTTCTGGTTCCCGGTGTTGGCCGGCACCCAGAGCGCGCCCTTCCGCACCCAGGGGGTGCCGAACTCCAGGTAGTGCGTGCGGTGCCCGGCGATGGTGAAGACCTGCGGGTAGGGCCCGGGCCGGCTGTGCCCGGTCCACCAGCTAGTGAAGTCGCTGGCGTTCGTCGTGTCGAGGCTGACCTGGCCGTGGCTGAACCAGTCCAGCCCGGTTCCGGGGCGCAGCCCGGCCTGGTCCACCGCACACTGCACCATCAGCGCGGGCGCGTCCGCGGCCCGTGCCCCGTACGGGTCGGCCATGGACGCGCTGGTGCTGGCCCGCGCGCCGACCGGGTGCTTCGGCGGGACCACCGCGAAGTGGCAGCCGGCCAGGATCACCGCTGCGGCCAGGGCTGCGCCCGCGCGGCCGGTCCGTACCAGCATCCGCCCCATGCCCGCCTCTCATCCTGCGCTGTCGGTGTCCGCTCCCTTGTACCGTACGGTGGCCGGCCGGGTGCCGGTTATCCGGCAAAGTGCGGGTGGGGCTGGGCGGACGCGGCGGTCCGTGATCTACTCCGGAGTAGTGTTTCTGGGGAGGTGAGCCATGGCGCTCGCGTTCTGGCGCCGCGCGGAGCAGGATCCGGACTGGACGGCGCTGATCGAGCCGGACGGTACCCGGGTCACCGCGGGTGAGCTGCTGGCCCGGGTGAATCAGCTGACCCACCTGCTGCGTGCGCTCGGGCTGCGCCCTGGGGACGGCATCGCTGGCGTGCTGCCGAACGGCTCCCCGGCGCTGGAGGTCTATCTGGCCGCGCTGCAGGGCGGCTGGTATTACACCCCGGTCAACTGGCACTTCACCGCGCCCGAGATCGGCTACATCGTGGCTGACTCCGAGGCCAAGGCGTTCTTCGTGCACGAGCGGTTCGCGGCGGCCGGCGCGGCCGCGGCGGACCAGGCCGGGATCCCGGCCAGCGGCCGGCTCAGCTACGGCGACGTGCCCGGGTTCACCCCGGTGCGCAACCTGCTGGCCGGCCAGCCAGCCAGCCTGCCCACCGACCGCACGGCCGGCTCGTCCATGCACTACACCTCGGGGACCACCGGCCGCCCCAAGGGTGTCCGCCGCCCGCTTAGCGGGCTTGATCCCGACGAGGCGGCCGAGCTGACCGCGATGCTGCTGCAACTGTTTGGCGTTCCGCCTGGTCAGCCGAACGTGCACCTGGTTACCTCGCCGAACTATCACACTGCGGTCACCATGTTCGGCGCGTCTGCTGTTCACCTCGGCCACACGCTGGCCTACATGGATGCGTGGGACGCCGAGCACGCGCTGGCCTGTGTCGAGCGGTACCGGGTGACCAGCACGCACATGGTGCCGACCCATTTCAAGCGGATGCTGTCGCTGCCGGAGGAGACCCGGCGGGCCTATGACCTGTCCTCGATGCGCTGGCTGCTGCACGCCGCGGCGCCCTGCCCGGTGCCGCTCAAGCGGGCCATGCTCGACTGGTGGGGACCGGTGGTGTACGAGTACTACGCGGCCACCGAGGGCGGCGGCACGCTGGCCACCCCGCAGGACTGGCTGCAGCGCCCGGGCACGGTGGGCCAGGCCTGGCCGGTCAGCGAGGTGATGATCGCCGGCGAGGACGGGACCGAATGCCCGCCCGGCAAGCCGGGGACGGTGTACCTCAAGATGGGCCTGGACTTCGAGTACAAGGGTGACCCGGCCAAGACCGAGGCGGGCCGGCTGCGCGGCTTCTTCACCGCCGGCGACATCGGCTACCTGGATCAGGACGGGTTCCTGTTCCTCTGCGACCGCAAGTCGGACGTGATCATCTCCGGCGGCGTGAACATCTACCCGGCCGAGATCGAGGCCGAGCTGATCATGCATCCGGCCGTGGCCGACGTGGCCGTGTTCGGCGTTCCCGACGACGAATGGGGCGAGCGGGTGCTGGCCGTGGTGGAGCCGGCCGCCGGGCTGTCGCCCGGGCCGGCCCTGGCCGCGGACATCCTCGCCTCGCTGGACGGGAAGCTGGCCCGGCTGAAGTGGCCGTCCGCCATCGACTTCACCGCCGAACTGCCCCGCGACCCGAGCGGGAAACTGCTCAAGCGGCGGCTCCGTGAGCCGTACTGGCAGGCCGCGGGCCGGTCGATCTAGGCCCTAGCCCGGCCCGGCCGGACGGTCGCTGCCGGCGGTCTGGCTGAGCACGTCGAGCAGCCGGGCGATGGCCGGCGGCTCCGGGCCCTCGCCGTAGGTGACGGCCAGCACCTCACGGTGCGACCCGGGCAGTACCGCGGTCTGCACGCCCGGATGCCGGGCCGCGCGGAGCGCCAGGCCGGGCAGCGTGGTGACGCCCAGCCCGGCGGCCACCAGGGCCTGGACGGCGACGAAGTCGTCGGTGGTGAACGCAATCTTCGGCGCGAAGCCGGCCAGCTCGCACTGCCAGACCAGGTAGCTGCGGCAGCGTTCGCAGCCGCCGATCCACCGCTGGTCCGCGTACCGGGCCAGGTCCGGCCGCTCCGGCAGCGGCTCGCTGTCGCCGCCCGCCGGGGCGCGGGTGACCAGATGGATCGGGTCGTCCAGGATCAGCCGGGACCGGGTGCCGTCCTCCGGGGCGCTGGGCGGGCCCGCCGCCGCGCCGTCCTGGTAGTGCCGGAACACCAGGGCGACGTCCACGTACCCGGCGCGCAGCATGTGCAGCGCCTCCGGCGGCTCAGCCTCGGCCAGGCTGAGGTCCAGGCCGGGGCTCTCCGCCTCCAGCCGGGTGGCCGCCGCGGGCACGATCGTGCTGAGCGCGGACGGGAACGCGGCCAGCCGGATCCGGCCCGCCCGCAGGCCGACATGGGCGGCCAGTTCGTTCTCGGCCGCATCCAGCCGGCCCAGGATCTCTTCGGCCCGCTCGGCCAGCAGCCGGCCCGCGTCGGTGAGCCGGACCCCCCGGCCGGCCCGCTGGGTGAGCAGCGCGCCGGTCTCGGCCTCCAGCCGGGACAGGTGGTGGCTGACCGAGGGCTGCGCGTAGTTCAGCGCCCGTGCCGCGGCGGTTACCGAACCATGCCGGGCCACCGCGACCAGCACCCGCAGCCTGGTCACGTCCAGCATTCAGCAAGTATAGATCCGCTCGATTTGTGCGGCACTTTTCCGGTGATGGGCCTATCTGACCAGATAACGCGGCCTCGGTCTCAGCCGCAACTGTGATAGGTGGCGTGATAGCCGGGCGGTGGCGGGCCGATCAGGTACTGGCTGCCCACCCGGCGCAGGTACAGGACGATCCGCCAGTTCGTGCACGAGGCATGGTTCGGGCTGGCCGCCGGGGCCTGGTGGCTGGTGAACGTCACGGTCGCGGTCAGGCTGTCCTTGCTGCTGGACAGGCCGGTCAGCAGGGCCGACGAGTCGTGCGTGGTGCGGTAGCCACGGTCGAACTCCGCCCGGGTCAGATGGTGCCAGCGTTCGAACAGGCTGGAGTACTCCTGGTACTCACGGTGGTTCACGGCCGCGAAGTAGCTGTCCAGGAAGCCGGCCACCTGCTGCGCGTCGGCCCGCCCGGCCAGTGAGTGGCTGACCGACACGATGCCCTGCCGGCTGCTCGGGATCGGGATGACCGTGGACCCGGCTGGCCGCGGCGAGGCAGACCCGGCCGCGCGGGCCAGGGGCCGGGCCGAGCCTGGCCTGACCCCGCTGTGCGCAACTGGATGGTGGCCAGGCTGCGGCCGGCTGCTGCCCTCCATCCAGGCGGCCGAGCCGGCCGCGATGAGCACAGCCACCAGGGCCACGGCGAGCAGCGTGCGGCCAGACGCCGGGGCCGCGGCCGGGGGTGCCGGTGCCGCGCGATCGGCCGCCGGTGCGGGCCGCTGATCGAAGTCGGCCAGCCAGGTGCTGGGCAGCGAGATGCTCGGCGGCTCCGGGCTGGCCGGGCCGGGACGGGCCGGCCCGGCGGCCAGTACCGGCACGGTGGCGTGGGCGCTGCCCGCCGTCCGGTGCGCGTCCGCCGTCCGGCGGATCGCGGCGCCGCAGTGCGTGCAGTAACTTCGCGTCCCGCTGACCGGCGTCCCGCATGCGGTGCAGAATCTCATCGCGCTCAGCCGAACTTGACCACGACGTCGTCCGCGCTGCTGGCGGTCTGGCCGGCCGCGTCCGGAGCGCTGACCGCGGTGGCGATCCCGGCCAGTGTGGCGCTGTGCATCGCCGCCACCAGCGCCCGGGCGGACTCGGAGCACAGGGCCCGCCGGACGTCCCCGCCCCGCCGGGCCAGGTGGGCCGCGCTGCGGCCCGCGCTGAGCAGCACGAGCCGGGCCGGGGACATCCGGAGGAAGAACGTCCAGCCCACATACAAGTCGCGGCCATGCGGAAAGCAGGAGATAAACCCGCTGAACCGGCCGCGGCGCAGTTCGAGGTAGTCCCGCGCGCTTTCGTGTCGCGGCGCTACCGCCCGCACAGCCAGCGAATCCAGCGGCGCGTCATGCTCGCGGAAAGCCGTGGCGATATGCTCGAATGCCGGGCGGCTCGCGTCGGCGCTGTTTTCCACCAGCACACTCCATTGGCCCAGCAATGCCGGGACCGGGATAACCCAGAATAGGCTGGCCAGGATCAGGGCCAGCAGCCACAGGCTGTCCGTTTCCAGCCGGAGCGCGCTGTGCAGGCTCATCGCGGTGAAACCGAGACCCAGGAACACGAGCAGCAGGACCGTCTCGGTCAGTGCGTAGATCCCGGCGAACAGCGCCGCCTGCCGCCCCACCCGGAGCAGGAAACGGCTGTTCGCGCCCGGGTCCAGATTGGCCTGGCCGGTCAGCCGGGTGCGGTGCGGCGTCCGGTCGGCTGCCCCGGCCGGCCGGGCCAGCTGGCCGGGCTGGCCACGCCGCTGGGCGGGTACGGTCAGCCGCCCGCCCGGTCCAGCCGGCCCGTCGACCTGCCGGGCCGGGATGATCAGCATCTCCGGCCCGGGCTGCCCCGCCTCGGCCACGGGCGCGCTGTCCGGTCCGGCCAGCCCAGCCACTCCGCCCAGCCCAGCCTGCCCATTCAGGCCAGCGTGACCAGCGACTGCCGGGCCCGCTCCGGGGTGGCCGCCGGATTCAGCCGGTCCGGCTTCCGCGCCAGTCCCCGGGTGCTCGCCCAATTCAGCCGGTCCCGCTTCCGCGCCGACCGCCGGGTGCCCGCCTGGGCCAGCCTGACCTGTGGCTTCCGGGGCCCGGGCCAACGGTCCGTTCGTGGCCAGTGGGTCTACCGCATCCTCGGCCGGCCCGGGCCGGGCACGGTCCGGCTGGCCCGTCGCCGCGGCTGGAGGTAGCTGGTCGTTGGCCGGGGCCGGTGTCAACGGCCGGCCCGC
>DATCUG010000439.1:0-17880 GCA_036567525.1 Streptosporangiaceae bacterium
CGCGTCGTCGAAGTTGGCCAGCCGGTTGGCGGTGGCCCGGACTTCCCGGCGCATCCGGCGCTCCTCCCAGGCCAGCACGCTGTCGTGCGCGCCCAGCCGGGTCAGCAGCGCGCTGATCGCGTCGCCGTCCCGGACCACCACCCGGTCCACGCCGCGCACCTCGCGCGCCTTGGCGTGGATCTTCAGCCGCCGGGCCGCGCCGACCAGGGCCAGCGCCGCCTCCGGGCCGGGACAGGTGATCTCCAGCGACATCGACCGGCCCGGCCCGGTCAGTGAGCCATGAGCCAGGAACGCACCCCGCCAGGCCGCTTCACAGTCGCAGGTGGTGCCGGACACCACCTGCCGGGGCAGGCCGCGGACCGGCCGGCCGTAATTGTCCACCAGGCCGGTCTGCCGGGCCAGGCTGTCGCCGTCCTTACGGACCCGGACCACGTACCGGTTGCCTTTCCGCAACCCGCTGGGGGCCAGCACGATCAGGTCCGAGGAATGCCCGAACACCTCGGCGATGTCTTTGCGCAGCCGCCGGGCCGCTGCCCCGGTGTCCAGCTCGGCTTCCACCACGATGCGCCCGCTGGCCAGATGCAGTCCCCCGGCGAACCGCAGCAGCGCGGATACCTCGGCCTTGCGGCAGCACGGCTTGAGCACGGTCACCCGGCTCAGCTCGTCCTTGACCAGGCTGGTCATCGCCACTGGCATCACTCCCCCTCGAAGATTTCCGCGAATGCCCCGGCCAGCTGCCGCGGATCGTGCCGCGGCGTCCCATCGCGCATCGCCAGGTCGGCCAGGACCAGCTTGCCGCCGAGCAGGCCCGCGGCCTTGTCGAGTTCCGCGACGGCGCCCCCCGCGGCACCCCGGTCCGCGAGCACGACGTCGACTTTGAGCTGTGGTGCGTGATCAGCAAGCACTTCCAGATGGGTGTGCGGCGCGAAGCCCTCGGTCTCGCCCCGCTGGGCGACCAGGTTCAGCGCCACCAGCCGCCGCGCGCGGGTACTAACCAGCGCCGCGGCAAGCTCGGGCACCAGCAGGTGCGGCAGGACGCTGGTGAACCAGGAACCGGGCCCGAGCACCACCCAGTCGGCGTCCAGGATCGCCGTGACGGCCTCCGGGCAGGCAGGCGGATCCTCCGGAATCAGGGATACCGATCGTACCCGCCCGGTGGTGCACGCGCAGGCGACCTGACCGCGGACCGTGCTCACCGCGTAGGGCCGCGCCGGGTCGGCGCCCTCCACCTCAGCCAGCAGGTCGAGGGGGACCGACGCCATCGGCAGCACCCGGCCATACGCGCCGAGCAGCCGGCCCACCCAGTCCAGCCCCTGCACGGTGTCGCCGAGCAGCTCCCACAGCGCCACGATCAGCATGTTGCCGACCGCGTGCCCGCCCAGCCCGGCCTCATCGCCGGTGAACCGGTGCTGCACCACCCGGCTCCAGGTGGTCCCCCAGGCGTCGTCGCCGCACAGCGCGGCCAGCGCCATCCGCAGGTCACCGGGTGGCAGCACGCCGTACTGGCGGCGCAGCCGGCCGCTCGACCCGCCGTCGTCGGCCACTGTCACGATCGCGCTCAGCTGCCGGGTCACCCGGCGCAGCGCGGACAGCGAGGCGAACAGCCCGTGCCCGCCGCCGAGCGCGGCGACCTTGGGGTTGAGCGGCCGTACCGCGGGCACCAGGCCAGGAGATTCTCCCGGCATCACTCGCGCCCCAGGTCCCGGTGCAGTACCTGGACCGCCGGTCCCTTGACCCGGAGCTCGCTGGCGATCTGCTCGGCCATGGCCACGCTGCGATGCTTGCCGCCGGTGCAGCCGATGGCCAGGGTGGCGAACCGCTTGCCTTCCCGCTCGTACCCGGCCAGTACCACCCGCAGCGCGGCCAGGTAGGAGTCCAGGAAGTCGGCCGCCCCCGGCTGGCGCAGCACATAGTCCCGGACCCGCTCGTCCTGCCCGGTCAGCGGGGCCAGGGCCGGGACCCAGCGCGGGTTGGGCAGGAACCGGCAGTCGGCCACGATGTCGGCATCCACCGGCAGCCCGTACTTGTAGCCGAACGACACCACGTTGACCCGGAGCGCGGCCGGCTCCTCGGCGCCGAACGCGTCGTGCATCCGGGCCCGCAGCTCGTGCACGTTCAGCGCGGATGTGTCGATGACCAGGTCGGCTTCCTCGCGGACGCCGCGGAGCAAGGTCCGCTCGGCGGCGATGCCGTCCACCACCCGGCCGTCCTCCTGCAGCGGATGCGGGCGCCGGACACTCTCGAACCGGCGGACCAGGGTGTCATCGCCGGCCTCCAGGAAGACCACCCGGGGACGGTGCCCGCGCGCGTCCAGCTCGCCGATGGCCGACTGCAGGTCGGTGGAGAACGCCCGGCTGCGCACGTCCAGCACGGCCGCGACCCGCGGCACCGCGCCCATCGCCCGGCTGGCCAGCTCGATCATGGTGGGCAGCAGCCCAGGCGGCAGGTTGTCCGCGACGAACCAGTCCAGGTCCTCCAGCGACTTGGCCGCGGTGCTCCGGCCAGCCCCGGACATCCCGGTGATGATCACCACATCCGGCGCGTCAGCCCCGGTCACCCGCGGACCTGCCCGCTTCGCCCGGGCGTGCCCGGCCGTCCTAGCCTGCCTCGCCGTGCGCGACTCACGACGCCCCCCTGTCCGCGACGTGGCCGTCCCCATGGCCACTGCCCTGCTCATTACCCGTGCCATTCTCCGCGCCGCCCGCGTCCCGGTCCAGCTCAGCCGGGTCCAGCCCGCCCGCGTCCCGGTCCAGCTCAGCCGGGTCCAGCCCGGCCGCGTCCCGGTCCAGCTCAGCCGGGTCCGGCCTGGCCGCATCGGGCCGGAGCGCCGCGAGCACCGCCGCCGCGACCCGCGGGCCGATGCCAGGCAGCCCGGCGATCTCCGGCTGGGTCGCGTCGGCCAGCTTGCGGACCGAACCGAAGTGCCGTAGCAGCGTAGCCCGCCGGGCCGGGCCAAGTCCCGGGACCGAGTCAAGCTCGCTGACCGCCAGAGCCTTTGACCGTTTCGCCCGGTGGTAGGTGATCGCGAACCGGTGCGCCTCGTCCCGGACCCGCTGCAGCAGGTACAGGCCCTCGCTGCTCCGCGGCATGATCACCGGCGCGTCCTCACCGGGCAGCCAGACCTCCTCCAGCCGCTTGGCCAGGCCGCACACGTCCACGTCGTCGATGCCCAGCCCGGCCAGGGCCCGGGCGGCCGCGGCCACCTGTGGCTGGCCGCCGTCGATCACCACCAGGTTGGGCGGGTAGGCGAACTTGCGCGGCCGGCCAGCCAGGTCGTCGCCGCTGACCTGCTCGCCGTCGACGTCGGTATCGCCCAGGGTGTCCAGCTCACCGGTCTCCTCCCGTTCCTCCAGATAACGGCGGAACCGGCGGGTGATGACCTCGTAGATGGATGCGACGTCGTCGGTGCCTTCGTCGCCCTTGATGCTGAACCGGCGGTACTCCGACTTCCGGGCCAGCCCGTCCTCGAACACCACCATGGACGCGACCACGTGCGTGCCCATCAGGTTGGACACGTCGTAGCACTCGATGCGCAGCGGCGCCGCGTCCAGCCCGAGCGCCTCCTGGATCTCGTGCAGCGCCCGGCTCCGGGTGGTCAGGTCGCTGGCCCGGCGCGTCTTGTGCAGCGCCAGCGACTGCCCGGCGTTCCGCGTCACGGTGTCCAGCAGCGCCTTCTTGTCGCCGCGCCGCGGCACCCGGAGCCGGACCCGGCTGCCCCGCCGGGCGCTGAGCCACTCCTCGACCGCGGCCGTGTCCGGCGGCAGTTCCGGCACCAGCACCTCCCGCGGCACGCTCGACTGCCGAGCCGCCGGACGGGTCAGGTGCTTGGGATCCAGCGGCCCGCCCGCGTCGCCGCGCCGCCCCCGGCCGGCCGGGGCGGCGGCCCGGTCGGCCGCCACCGAGTCGTCGCCGTACACCTGGCCGAGGAACTGCTCCACCAGCTCGCCCGGGGTCACGTCCTCGACCTTGTCCACCACCCAGCCGTGCTGCCCGCGGACCCGGCCGCCGCGCACGTAGAACACCTGGACCGCGGCTTCCAGCTGGTCTTCGGCCAGCGCGATCACGTCGCAGTCGGTGCCGTCGCCGAGCACCACGGTCTGCTTCTCCAGCGCCCGCTGCAGCGCCTTTATGTCGTCCCGCAGCCGGGCCGCCCGCTCGTACTCCTCGGCCCGGGCCGCCTCCCGCATGTCGGCTTCCAGCCGCCGGATGAACCGGTCGGTCTGGCCCGCCATGAAGTCACAGAACTCCTCGGCCAGCACCCGGTGCTCGGCCTCGCTGATCCGCTGCACGCAGGGCGCCGAGCACTTGCCGATATAGCCGAGCAGGCACGGCCGCCCGATCTGGCCAGCCCGCTTGAACACGCCGGCCGAGCAGGTCCGCACCGGGAACACCCGGAGCAGCGTGTCCACCGTCTCCCGGATCGCCCAGGCGTGCGAATACGGGCCGAAATACCGCACCCCGCGCCGCTTGGCCCCGCGCATCACCATGACCCGGGGGTATTCCTCGTTCAGCGTGACGGCCAGGTACGGGTAGCTCTTGTCGTCCCGGTACCGCACGTTGAACTTGGGATCGAACTCCTTGATCCAGGAGTACTCGAGCTGCAGCGCCTCCACCTCGGTGGCCACCACGGTCCAGCTGACCTCGGCGGCCGTCCGCAGCATGGTCTGGGTCCGCGGGTGCAGGCTGGCGAAGTCGGCGAAGTACTGGTTCAGCCGGGACCGGAGGTTCCGGGCCTTCCCGACGTAGATGACCCGGCCGTGGTCGTCACGGAACCGGTACACACCGGGCGACTCCGGGATCGACCCCGGGGCCGGCCGGTAGGACTGCGGATCTGCCACGCAGCAACTCTATGCTCGCCCGGCGACGGCGGCGCGGGCCGCGAGCGCCGCGCCCCGCGCGCCGGCCATGTCCAGGTCCGGCACCAGGGCAAACTGCACCACGCGCCGCTGCTCCTCGCGCAAAGTGGTGTGCGCCCGTACCTGGTCCAGGAACCATTGGCTGAACGCCAGTCCTGCCTCGACGACGCCGCCCCCGACGAAGTAGGTGCCGGGGTCGGTGAACATCGCTGCGATGGAGAATGTCCGCCCCAGCGCCATCGCCTGCTGCTCGAAAATCCGCCGCGCCATCGGGTCGCCCGCCGCGCCGAAGCCGCGGACCAGCTTGGCCGCCTTGGCCAGCGGTTCCACCGCGGCCAGCTCGTGCTCGGGGAACTGGGTCAGCCAGTACGGCAGCAGGTTCTTCTCGATCCCGGTGAGCGACGCCACGCTTTCCGCGTCGCCGGGCAGCCCGCAGTTGCACATCGGCACCGGCTGCCCGTCGGCCAGCAGCCCGTCCAGCGGGATCTGCACGTGGCCGAGTTCGGCCGCCATGCCCGCTGCCCCGCTGACCACCTGGCCCGCCTCGACCAGGCCGCCGCCGAGCCCGGTGCCGACGATGGCCGCCACCGAGGAGTGCTGCGCCGCCGCGGCGCCGAACCTGGTGTGATGCGCATACAGCGTCGCCGCGTTCGCGTCGTTGGTATACACCACGGGCAGGCCGAGCCGTTCTTCCAGGGCGGCCCGGATGTTGAAGCCACCCCAGTCCGGGTGGCCGAAGTTGGTCGCCCCCCGGGAGGACAGCACGCCGTCCGCGCTGGCCGGCCCGGGGGTGTCCAGCCCGACCGCACGGACCTGGTCCAGCTCGATCCCGGTGACGTTGAGGACCTGCTGAAATGAGGCCTCCAGCGCCGGGATGGCCACGGCCGGCCCGGCCCGCACCAGGCTGGGCAGTTCCAGCATCTGCTGCACCAGGAAACGCCCGTCCGGAGCCAGCACGGTGGCGTTGTTCATCGTGCCGCCATTGTCAATGCCGACAATGACCGCCCGCCCCGAATATGCCATGCCGCGCCTTTCTGCCAGATCACTGGCTGGCAGCGTAACGCCTAGGCGGCGCGCCGATAAACGTCACTCTTCGAAAGCGGCCGCCGGGGGGCAGGCACAGATCAGGTTCCGGTCGCCATAGGCCTGGTCGATGCGCCGCACCGGGGGCCAGTACTTGGCCCGCCGGTCCCCGGCCAGCGGGTAGGCCGCCTCCTCCCGCTCGTACGGGTGCTTCCAGTCCGCCGCGAGCAGCATCGACGCGGTGTGCGGGGCGTTCCGCAGCGGGTTGTCCTGGCCGTCGTATTCACCGGAACTGATCCGGCCGACCTCCTGCCGGATCGCGATCATGGCGGCGCAGAACCGGTCCAGGGTGGCCAGATCCTCGCTCTCGGTGGGCTCGATCATCAGCGTGCCGGCCACCGGAAAAGACGTCGTCGGGGCATGAAATCCATAGTCGATGAGCCGCTTGGCCACGTCCTCGACGGTCACCCCGGTCTGCCGGGTGAGCGGCCGGATGTCCACGATGCACTCGTGCGCGACCAGGCCGCCCCGGCCGGTGTACAGCACCGGGTAGTGCGGGGCCAGCCGGGCGGCCACGTAGTTGGCGGCCAGGATGGCCACCTGGGTGGCCTGGCGCAGCCCCGGCCCGCCCATCATCCGGATGTAGGCCCAGGAGATGGGCAGGATGCCCGCCGACCCGTACGGGGCCGCGGCGACCGGGCCCGACTCGCGTCCGGGCAGGTACGGCGCCAGGTGGGCCCGGACGGCCACCGGGCCGACGCCCGGGCCGCCCCCGCCGTGCGGGATGCAGAACGTCTTGTGCAGGTTCAGGTGCGACACGTCGGCGCCGAACCGGCCCGGCCGGGCCAGGCCGAGCAGCGCGTTCAGGTTGGCCCCGTCCACGTAGACCTGGCCGCCCGCGTCGTGCACCGCCGCGCACACGGCCTGCACGCCCTCCTCGAACACGCCGTTGGTGGACGGGTAGGTCAGCATGATCCCGGCCACCTGGTCGCCGCGGGAGGCCAGCTTGGCCGCCAGGTCACCCTGGTCGATGGCACCGTCGCCGGCGCACTTGACCACCACCACCCGCAGCCCGGCCAGCACGGCGCTGGCCGCGTTGGTGCCGTGCGCCGACTCCGGGATCAGGCAGATGTCCCGCCCGGCGTCGCCGCGGGCGCTGTGGTAGGCCCGGATGGCCAGCAGCCCGGCCAGCTCGCCCTGCGAGCCCGCGTTCGGCTGCACGGACACCGCGTCATACCCGGTCAGCTCGGCCAGCCAGCGTTCCAGGTCGCCGATCAGCTCGGTGTACCCGGCGGCCTGCCCGGCCGGCGCGAACGGGTGCAGACCGGCGAACTCCGGCCAGGTGATGGGCTCCATCTCGGCCGCCGCGTTGAGCTTCATCGTGCACGACCCGAGCGGGATCATCGAACGGTCCAGCGCGATGTCGAAGTCGGCCAGCCGGCGCAGGTAGCGCAGCATCGCGGTCTCGCTGCGGTGCTCGTGGAACACCGGGTGGCCCAGGTAGCCGGAGCTGCGCCGCAGGGCTTCGGGCAGCACCGCGGCCGGCTCGGCCAGCGGCGGCGGCCCATCCAGGCCGGCCACGGCCGCGGCCACCTCGGCCACCTGCTGGTCGGTAGTGGTTTCATCCACGGCGATCCGCACCGTGTCCGGGCCGGCCAGCTGCAGGTTGTAGCCGGCCTGGCGGGCCTGCTCTACGGCCGCCCCGGCCATCCCGGGCAGGCTGACCTGGACCGTGTCGAAGAACCCGGCCGACGCGGCGGCCACCCCGTGCGCGCGCAGCGTGGCCGCCAGCCGGGCCGCCCGCCGGTGCACGTCGCGGGCGATGCCGGCCAGCCCGTCCGGGCCGTGGTAGACCGCGTACATGGCGGCCAGCACGGCCAGCAGCACCTGGGCGGTGCAGATGTTGCTGGTCGCCTTCTCCCGGCGGATGTGCTGCTCGCGGGCCTGCAGCGCGAGCCGGTAGGCCGGCTTGCCGTCGGCGTCCAGGGATACCCCGACCAGCCGCCCGGGCAGCTGCCGGCGCAGCTCGTCACGGACCGCGATATAGGCCGCGTGCGGGCCGCCGTAGCCCATCGGCACGCCGAACCGCTGGCTGCTGCCGACCGCGATGTCCGCGCCCTGCTCGCCCGGCGGGACGAGCAGGGTCAGCGCGAGCAGGTCGGCCGCGACCGCGGCCAGCGCGCCCCGGTCGTGCGCGGCCGCGATGACCGGGGCCAGGTCGCGGACCTGGCCGCTGGCGCCCGGGTACGGCAGCAGCACGCCGAACAGCTCGCCGTCCGGCTGCGCTGCGATCAGCTCCGGGGTGACCGGGCCGGTGACCAGCTCGATGCCGAGCGGCTCGGCCCGGGTGGCCAGCACGGTCAGCGTCTGCGGCAGGCAGTCCGCGTCGGCCAGGAAGATCCGGCCCTTCCGGGCGGAGCGCCGGGCCAGCGTCATCGCCTCGGCCGCCGCGGTCGCCTCGTCCAGCAGCGAGGCCCCGGCCACCGGCAGCGCGGTCAGGTCCTCGACCACCGTCTGGAAAGTGAGCAGCGCCTCCAGCCGGCCCTGCGAGATCTCCGGCTGGTACGGCGTATAGGCCGTGTACCAGGCTGGGTTCTCCAGCACGTTGCGGCGGATGACGGCCGGGGTGATCGTGCCGTAGTAGCCCAGGCCGATCATGGACACGGCGACGGTGTTCCGCGCGGCCAGACTGCGCAGCTCGGCCAGCGCCTCGGCCTCGGACGCCGCGGGCGGCAGGTCCAGCGGCCGCGGGTCGGCCAGCCCGGGCGGCAGCGCGGCCGCGGTCAGCTCGTCCAGTGAGGCGTAACCGGTCGCCGCGAGCATCTGCTGCTGCTCGCCGGCTGAGGGGCCAATGTGTCGGGCCGCGAAATCCATGGGAGCCTCCAGAGGGAGCCGCCTGGCACTGCCGTGCCTGCCTGGTCCTCCCCCTCTGTCGTCAGCAGCAGACGCGCGGACTCCAGAGCTGCCTGCCCCGTCCGGTCCTGGTTGCCTGAGAGGTTCCGGGGAGGTTGCCCCTTCGGCGCCCCGCACTGGCTGCGCGGAGACTCTCCCGGACGGTGTGATCAGCTAACGCTTAGCCTACCCGGGGGGTCCAGGGGGGTCGTCCCCCCGGGCCAACACTGCTCAGCCCTTCAACCGGTGCGGCGGGCCCGCCGCCGGGCCAGCTCATCGGCGTGTCCGGGGGTGGCCGCCGGGCCATCGGCCGGGCCCTCGGCCTGCTCCGCGGGCAGTTCGGCCAGGGAGCCGTCCACTTCCTGCCAGATCCGGCCGAGCGCGATACCGAACACGCCCTGCCCACCCTGCAGCAGGTCCACTACCTCGCCCGGGGACGTGCACTCGTACACGCTGACCCCGTCGCTCATGAGCGTGACCTGGGCCAGGTCGCTGGTGCCCCGGCTGCGCAGGTGGCTGACCGCGGCCCGGATCTGCTGCAGCGAGATCCCGGTGTCCAGCAGCCGCTTGACCACCTTGAGCACCAGGATGTCCCGGAAGCTGTACAGCCGGGCCGAGCCGGAGCCCTGCGCGGCCCGCACGCTCGGCTCCACCAGGCCGGTCCGGGCCCAGTAGTCGAGCTGCCGGTAGGTGATGCCAGCCGCGGCGCACGCGGTCGGCCCGCGGTAGCCGATGCCCTCCGGCCGGGTGGCGAGATCCTCGCCGAACAGCAGGCCCTGCTCACCGGCCTGCTGGATGGCCGCGCCACGCTCCGCAGCGCCAGCCGCGTCCTGCGCGCCTGGCGTCTGCTTGCTGCCCTTGGTTACCGCCACGCCTGCCTCCACCCGGAGCTGACCACCCTGGGTACTTGTCTGGCACGGTAGGCCGCCAGCGCCAGGCGAGTCAACGATCGGCCACGGCGCGTCGCGGGCGATCAGCTGGACCCCCGGTCAGGTGGCCCGGCCGAAGTCCTCCGGCGTGATCGTGTCCAGGAACTCGCGGAACTTCTCGACCTCATCTTCCTGCTCGTCAGGGATGGCCACGCCCGCCTCGTCGAGCACCTCGTCGCTGGCGAAGATGGTGGCGCCGGTGCGCAGCGCGAGCGCGATCGAATCGGACGGCCGGGCGCTGACTTCCTTGCCGTTCGAGAAGATCAGGTCGGCGAAGAAGATGCCGTCCCGCAGCGCGGTGATGTTCACCGTCTGCAGCTGCACCTCCAGCGCTTCCAGCACATCACGGAAGAGGTCATGAGTCAGCGGGCGGGCGGGCACCATGCCCTGCTGCGCGAATGCGATCGCGGTAGCCTCGACCGGCCCGATCCAGATCGGCAGATACCTGTCACCCTGCGTCTCCTTCAGCAGGACGATGGGCTGGTTCGTAGGCATCTCGACCCGGACGCCGACGACCTCCATCTTCCTCACGGCGGCTCCGTCCTCACATGCGCCTGACGCGCAGCCTCAGGCATGGACCTGCTGGGCACTCCCTAGCCAACGTACACCCCATCAGGCACCGGACCCGGCGGCGGCTGGGCCGGCAAATCCGTTCTCGCGGTATCCGTGGCGCGCCTGGTCGGGCTCGGGCAGCGCGCCGGGCGCCAGCCCGGCCACGTCCAGCCCGGCCTCGGCCAGCGCGCTGCCCATCAGCGACGCGTGCAGCTGCAGCGACAGCGCCGCGACCTCCTGGGCCGTCTGCCCGGCCCGGTCCCGTGAGCCGGGGCTGCGCTGCCGCAAGGTGGGCGCCACCACCTGCTCGATCAGCGCTGTTTCCCGCTCCACGGCGGCCCGCACCGCGCGCAGGTGCCGGGCCTGCACGCCGTACTTGCCCAGCGCCACGATGATCTGCGCGGCGGCCAGCGCGTCCGGCCCGTACTGCCGGCCAGACGCCCGGACCAGGCCGTAATCTTCCAGTTCGGTGAGGTAACCCTCGTCGATCCCGGCCGCGTCGAGCAGTTCCCGCCGGCTCAGCGGCCGCCGGCCCGCCCGCCGCCCGGTGGCGTCGAGGTCCGCCTCGTTATCCCCGTCCGCGGCGGCCAGCCGGTCCTTGATCACCCGCAGCGGCAGGTACTCGTCGCGCTGGGCGGTCAGGATGTACCGCAGCCGGGCCACGTCGCCGGGCCCGAACCGGCGGTAGTTGGACGGCGACCGGGCAGGCTGGATCAGCCCCTCGGACTCCAGGAAACGGATCTTCGACACGCTGACATCGGGGAACTCGCCCTGGAGCTGGGCCAGCACCTCACCGATGCCGAAGCCGGCCCGGGCGGGCTGCGCGCTCATGCCCCGACCTGCGCGCCTCCGCCACCACGTTCCACCTGAGGCCGCCGGCCGGTCAGGAAGACCAGCCGGAACTTGCCGATCTGCACCTCGTCCCCGCCGATCAGGGGTGCCTCTTCGATCCGCTCCTGGTTGACGTAGGTGCCGTTCAGGCTGCCGACGTCCCGCACGGTGAACCGGTCCCCGCGGCGGTAGAACTCGGCGTGCCGCCGGGACACCGTCACATCGTCGAGGAAGATGTGACTGTCCCGGTGCCGGCCGGCCGTGGTGATGTCGCTGTCCAGCAGGAACCGGCTGCCCGCGTTGGGGCCGCGCTTGACCACCAGCAGGGCGACGCCGGGCGGCAGGGTTTCCAGCGCCGGGTCGGCGAACGTCTCCTCGCCGAACTCAGGCTCGGCCGCGGAGTCCCCGCCCAGCGAGATGATGGACGTGGTCTCACCGGGGCGGTCAGCACCCGGGCGCGCGAGCATCGTCCCGCAGTGCAGGCAGAAGCGCGCGTCGTCAGGGTTCGCCTGACCGCACCGGGTGCAGTAGATGCTCGGCATATCGTGGCCCAGCCTCTCCTCTGCTGGCCATGGGCTCTGGGCGGGCACCACGTCGGACGCAGCCCGGTCCCTGTGTACTTGCTCGGCTGATGCGGTCCACGCTACCTGGGCCGCACCCGGCCGGTCCATGCGCCACGCGCGTCGCCCAGCCGGGGTGAACCGGGCCCGCCAGCCACGACGTCGTCCCTGGCCAGGGGACGAATCGCCACCCCGGGATCCGCCCGGGGCGTTATCGGGCCGCCGCCGCCACATCCTGGCCGCACCTCCGACGCATGCACCCCTCCGCAGGGGATTGTCTCACGGGGGGTGGTTGCCCCGCTGGACACTGAGCTGGCCAGCCTACCGGGTCCGGCTACCCGGATGGCCCGCGGCCTCGGACCGCTCAGCTGCCGGAGCGCTCGGCCACGGCGGCCCACTCGTCGAGCAGCGCCTGGGCGGCGTCCGCGTCCGGGCCCTCGGCCCACAGGTGGGTGACCGCGTCCGACGGGTCCGGCAGCACCAGCACCCAGCCGCCGTCCGGCTGCACGATGCGCACCCCGTCGGTGGTGTCCACGGTCCGGTCCCCGGCCGCCTCGACCACCGTGCGCATCACGCTGCCCTTGGCCGCCCACGGCGTCGGCATCGAGCGCTTGAGCAGGTGCGCGGCCGGGATCCGGGCATCGATCTGGCTCAGCGTCAGCCGGGTCCGGGCGACCAGGCCGAGCAGCCGGGCGAATGCCGCGATGCCGTCCAGCGTCCGGCTGAACTCGGGCACCACGAACCCGCCCCGGCCGTCGCCGCCGAAAATTACATCGTCGGCCGCGGTCGCCTCGGTCAGCCCGTGCAGCGACGTGGGGGTCCAGTCCACGTGCACGCCGTGGAAGCGGCACACCTGCTCGGCCACCCGGGTCGTGGTCACCGGCAGCGCCACCCGGCCGGACCGGCGTTCCGCCGCGATCAGGTCCAGCACCACCAGCAGCGCCCGGTCGTCGCTGATCATCGCGCCTTTGTCGTCCACCAGCATGATCCGCTCGCCGACCTGGTCGAAGCGCACGCCGAACGCGGCCCGGGACGAGGCGACCAGCTCGGACAGCCGCTGCATGCCCGCCCGGACCTGGGCCAGTCCCTGGGTCGGGGTGGCCTCGTCCAGCCGGTTGTTCACCACCAGCGCCTCCACCCCGAGGCGGCCGAGCAGGCTGGGCAGCACCAGCGACACAGTGCCGCCGGCGCAGTCCACCACGACCTTGAGCCCGGCCTCGCGCACCCCGGTCATGTCCACGCTGCGCGCCAGTTCCTGGGCGTACGACTCGACCACCCGGGACGGGTAGGTCAGCTCGGCGATCTCGCCGGGGAACGCCCGCCGGTACTCCTGCCGGGAGAACACCCGTTCCAGTTTGCGCGCCGCGGCCATGGACAGCTCGGCGCCCCGGTCGTCCAGGAACACGATGTCGATCGACTGCGGGTCGCCCGACGTGGTGCGCAGCGCGATGCCGCCGGCGCAGGCGCTGCGCGCGGTCTGGAACCTGGCCACCGGCAGCGGCTGGGCCTCCAGGTCGACCACGTTGATGGCACTGGCGTTCAGTGCGCATTGCACGGCCCGCTTGAGCGCCCGCGCCGCGCGGGACACGTCACGGGAGGTGGTGACGACCGACCCCTTCCGCAGCGTGGTCGCGTACGCGCTGCACAGCCGGACGCACAGCTCGGGCGTGATCTCGACGTTGACCAGGCCGGACACCCCGCGCGGGCCGAACAGGGTGCGCTGCCCGCGGGATTCCCAGATGACGCTGGTGTTGACGACCGCGCCCGCCTCGATGGTCTTGAACGGGTAGACCTTGACCCCGGCCGACAGGTAGGCCTCCGGCTCGATCACGCACTCGTCGCCGACCACCGCGCCTTCCTCGATCCGGGCGGACGGCATCACGTCGGTGTTCTTGCCGATGACGCTGCCGCGCAGGGTGACCCCCTGCCCGACGTACACGTTGTTGTGCACCACCGCCCGGTGCAGGAACGCGCCTTCCTTGACCACCACGTTGCTGCCCAGCACGGTGTACTCGCGCAGTTCGGCGCCCGCCTCGACCTTGGCGTAGTCGCCGATGCACAGCGGCCCGGACAGCACCGCCTCCGGGTCCACCTCGGCCCCCTCGGCCACCCACACCCCGGGCGACACCTCGAAGCCGTCGATTTCGGTGTTCACCCGGCCGGACAGCACGTCGGCCTGGGCCTTGAGGTAGCTCTCGTGGGTGCCCACGTCTTCCCAGTAGCCATCGGCGATCCAGCCGAACAGCGGCGCGCCCCGGTCGAGCAGGGCCGGGAACACGTCGCCGGACCAGTCCACCGATTCCCCGGCCGGCACCTCGGCCAGCACTTCGGGCTCCATCACATAGATCCCGGTGTTGACCGTGTCCGAGAACACCTGCCCCCAGGTCGGCTTCTCCAGGAAGCGCTGGATCCGGCCGTCCTCGCCGACGATGATGATGCCGAACTCCAGCGGGTTGGGCACCCGGGTCAGCCCGACCGTGACCAGCGCCCCGGTCTCCTTGTGCGCCCGGACCATGGCGGTCAGGTCGATGTCGGTCAGCGCGTCCCCGGAAATGACCAGGAATGGCTCGTCGCGCAGCGCGTCCTCGGCGTTCTTCACGCTGCCCGCGGTGCCCAGCGGCGCCTCCTCGGTGGCGTACTGCAGGCTCATGCCCACGTCCTCGCCGTCCCCGAAGTAGTTGCGTACCAGCGAGGCCAGGAACTGTACGGTGACCACGGTCTCGTCGAAGCCGTGCCGCTTGAGCAGCCGGAGCACGTGCTCCATGATCGGCTTGTTGCAGACGGGCAGCAGCGGCTTGGGCTGGTTAGCCGTCATCGGCCGCAGCCGGGTGCCCTCTCCCCCCGCCATCACGACGGCCTTCACCAGTGCCGGGTCTCCTTCCAGGTCATCCGTGCCCTCTGCCCATCCTCCCCGATGGCAGGCCGGGCTAGGCACTCGCCGCTGGGTGCCTCCATCATGACCGGCCGGTAACCGGCCGGCCACTACCGGTCTGGTTACCGCCGGGCCGGCCCCGGGTGAGCTCCCAGGCCTGCGCCAGGTACAGCACGGCCGCCCACCAGTACAGCGCGGTGCCCCACAGCCCGAACGTCCAGCCGGCCACCTTGGCTACCTCGGCGGCCGTGCCGCCATAAGTACCCAGCAGCAGCAGCGGGAACGCGTACAGCAGGCACAGCGTGGCCGCCTTGCCGACGAAGCTGACCTGGAGCGGCTCCCAGCTGTGCGCCCGCAGCCAGAGCAGCGCGACGCCGAGCAGCAGTTCCCGGCCCACCAGCACGCCGACCAGCCACCACGGGATGATGCCCCGGATGGCCAGCGTGATGAGCATGGCCCCGATGTACAGCCGGTCGGCGGCCGGGTCGAGCACCTGGCCGAGGCGGCTCTCCTGGTGCCAGGCGCGGGCGATCTTCCCGTCCAGCCAGTCACTGGCCGCCGCCAGGGCCAGCAGCAGCACGGCCCAGCCGTCAGCCTTCGGGCCGAGCACCAGCCAGACGAACACCGGGACGCCGGCCAGCCGGGCCATGCTGAGCAGGTTGGGCACGGTCCACAGCCGGTCCGGCAGCCTGCCGTCGGCCGCCTGGGGCTCAGCGTGCTGGCCTGGCACGGCCTGGGCGGCGGCATCCGGCGCGCTGCTGCCTGTGTCCAACGGAGCGGCCCCCTTGCTCGCGGTACCCACCCGGGGCCGACCCTACCCGGGGCCGGAACCCGCAGCGACCTGGGCTGCCTTGGTGATCAGGTACTGCTGCTCGCGGACGTTGCCGGCCCGGGCCGCGGCGGCCTGGAAACCGGCCCGGGCGCCGTCCCGGTCGCCCGCCTGTTCCAGCAGGTGGGCCCGCACCGACAGGTACCGGTGATGGTCGCCGAGCTGGCCCGCCACGGTGTCGAGGATGGCCAGCCCGGCTGCTGGGCCGTCCGCCATGGCCGCTGCGGCCGCCCGGTTCAGCGTAACCATCGGGTTGCCGGTCATCCGCTCCAGCACCCGGTACAGGGCCTGGATCTCGGCCCAGCCGGTGTCCTCGTGCCGGGGCGCCTGGTCGTGCAGGGCGGCGATGGCCGCCTGCAGCTGGTACTCGCCGGCTGGCCCCGGCCCGCGCCGCAGCGCCTCGGTGACCAGGGTCAGGCCCTCGGTGATCAGGCCCCGGTCCCACCGGTCGCGCTGCTGCTCAGCCAGCGGGATCAGCTCGCCGCCGGGCCCGGTGCGGGCCGGCCGCCGGGCCTCGGTGAGCAGCATCAGCGCCAGCAGCCCGGTCACCTCGGCGTCGCCGGGCAGGCTGGCCCGCAGCATCCGGGCCAGCCGGATGGCCTCGCCGGACAAGTCGGCGCGGGCCAGGTCGGGGCCGCTGCTGGTCGTGTAGCCCTCGTTGAACAGCAGGTAGAGCACGTGCAGCACGGAACGCAGCCGGTCCGCCCGCTGGTCCGCCGGAGGCAGCCGGAACGGCTCGCCGGCCGCCTTGAGGGTGGCCTTGGCCCGGCTGATCCGCTGGCCCATGGTCGGCTCGGGCAGCAGGAACGCGGCGGCGATCTCCCGGGTGGTCAGCCCGCCCACCGCGCGCAGCGTGAGCGGGATGGCCGAGCCCGGGGCCAGCGCCGGGTGGCAGCACAGGTACATCAGGATGAGCGTGTCGTCCTGGCCGGGCGCCGGGCCGGGGTCAGCCAGGGACCAGGACGCGGCCAGCAGCTCGCGCCGCCGCCTTGTGTCGTCGCTGCGGTACTGGTCGGTCATCCGGCGCGCGGCCACCCGGATCAGCCAGCCCAGCGGGTTGCCCGGTGTCCCGTCGGCGGGCCAGCTCAGCGCCGCGGCCAGCAGCGCCTCCTGCACCGCGTCCTCGGCGCTGGCGAAGTCCCCGTACCGGCGCGTGATCACCCCGAGGACCTGCGGCGCCAGCTCACGGAGCAGATCCTCGGGGGTTGAGTTCATCGCAGCGGCTCAGAGTTCCGGATCGGGCGCGGACAGCACCTGGCGGACCTCGATGGGCTGGCGGACCGGCTGGCCGGCCGGGCCGGGGGCGGCCGAGACCTGGGCGGCGATCTCGATGGCCCGGCCGGCCGACTCCACGTCCACCAGCCGGTAGCCGGCCAGCAGCTCCTTGGACTCCGGGTACGGGCCGTCGGTGATCACCGGGGCGGTGGCGCCGTCGGACACCACGAACCTGGCCTGCTCCGGCCCGGCCAGTCCCTGCGCGTCGACCAGCTCACCCCGGGCGGCCAGCTCCTGGTTGAGCGCCTGCTGGAACTCGATGTGCGCCTTGATGTCCTGCGGTGCCCACTCGGTCATCGGCAGGCAGTCCGACTCGGCCGGCCCGTAGTTCTGCAGCAACATGAATCGCATGGCCCCATCCTCCCTGGTCACAGCGCGCCCCGGTAGCGCTCTCAGCCTGGTGTCGGAGCCACCCAATCGCTTTCGACTGCGTGAGCCAGCTCAGATCGGGTAGGGGGCGCGCAACTGCACCACATGCCGATATCGACAGGAGCAGCTCCATGCTGACCTTGACCGACAGTGCTGTGACGGCCATCCGCAACCTCACTTCGCAGCCTGAACTGCCCGAGGACACCGGCCTGCGCATCATGTCGCAAAACGAGGGCGGCCCGGCGTTCCAGGTGACGCTGGCCGAGAGCCCGGTGGCCGGCGACCAGGTGATCGAGACGTCCGGGGCCCGCGTCTTCCTCGAGCCCGACGCCGCCGTGGCGCTGGACGACAAGTCCCTGGACGCCCAGGTCGACGACCAGGGCACGGTCGCCTTCACACTGGCCGACCAGGCCATCTGAACTCAGGCCCGCTGACCTGGGCCGGGGCCGGCCCGCGCTACCGCCGGAGGGCGGTCAGTGCCGGCCGGTCCACTCCGGCCCGACCGACGTCCAGCCGTCTTCCCAGCCCGTCAGCCGCCGCCGGTCCAGGTGGCGGCGGATGAGCAGGACGGCTACCACCAGCACCGCGATCAGCAGCACGGTCGTGCCCGCCGCGGCCAGCATGGCACCGCTGGACAGCTGGCCCGGGTTGATCCGGGCGCTGGTCAGCCCGCCCGAGCCGTCGGTCCACTCGCGCAGCACGGTGCCCGCCTTGGTGCCCGCGGTGACCAGCACGCCGGCCACATGCCGCACCCCCGCCGAATCGGCCCACCAGGCCGGCTCGGTGACCAGGTAGGACGACGGGTTGGCTGGGCCGACCGGGGCGGGCGCGGTGTGCAGCAGGTGCACGCTGACCGGCCGCTGGGCCGCGGCCGCCACCCGGGCGGCCCGCG